>JALRFB010000002.1 GCA_023256555.1 Sediminibacterium sp.
GGTATTGGTGTTTTTGCTTGGAAAGGTCAAAGCATCGAAGAGGCTGATTGGTGTATTGAGCAAACTTTATTCTTTGGTAGTGAAGACAGACCATTGAATATGATCTTAGATGATGGTGGTGATTTAACGAATATGGTATTCGATCAATACCCTCAATTTGTAGCTGGCATCAAAGGTTTATCAGAAGAAACTACAACAGGTGTACACCGTTTATATGAGCGTATGGCTAAAGGTACTTTACCTATTCCTGCAATCAACGTAAACGATTCTGTAACTAAATCTAAATTCGATAACAAATATGGTTGTCAAGAATCATTAGTAGATGCGATCCGTCGTGCTACAGATGTAATGATGGCTGGTAAAGTAGCTGTAGTGGGTTCTTACGGTGACGTAGGTAAAGGATCTGCAGGATCTTTACGTGGTGCTGGTTGCCGTGTAATTGTTACTGAGATAGATCCTATTTGTGCTTTACAAGCTGCAATGGACGGATTTGAAGTAAAGAAAATGATTGACGCTGTTAAAGAAGCAGATATTATTGTAACTGCTTCTGGTTGTCGTGATTTGATTACTGAAAAACATTTCAGAGCAATGAAAGACAAAGCGATTGTTTGTAATATTGGTCATTTTGATATTGAAATTGATATGGCTTGGTTAAATAAAAACTATGGTCATACAAAAGACACTATCAAACCTCAAGTAGATTTGTATAATGTTGATGGAAAAGATATCATTGTTTTAGCAGAAGGACGTTTAGTAAACTTAGGTTGTGCTACAGGACACCCAAGCTTTGTAATGAGTAACTCTTTCTCTAACCAAACATTAGCTCAAATTGAATTATGGACTAACCATAAAAATTATGAGAACAAAGTGTATGTATTACCAAAGCATTTAGATGAGAAGGTAGCTAGATTACACCTTGCAAAAATTGGTGTTGAATTAGACGAATTAACTCCAGAACAAGCAGCTTATTTAGGCATTCCTCAAAAAGGACCTTTCAAGTCTGATATGTACAGATATTAATAGAATAAATCGTCTTTAATTAGACAGTTTATGTGGAAAAGCCCGACCCGAGAAATCGAGGTTGGGCTTTTATTTTCAGTATCTTTAAGATGCTTAAAAATCATTTAATAAAAAATCGATTGCATATGAAATGGACTAAATTTTTGTTGACCACTTTAAGTATCTGTTGCATTAATGTACTTATAGCCCAAGGCCTTGGAATTATTCCAGAACCTTACTTATCCACGAAAGGAAATGGTGTGTATACTTTGCCAAAAACAATCAGTATCAGTGCTCCAACTAGTGCAAATGCAATTGCAGAAACAATCTCGAATCAACTAAAACTTACAACAGGCAAAACTGTTAATTTTAGTAAGACCGAACCAACCATTGAATTAAGTATCATCAAAGATGATGTAATTGGTGATGAAGGTTATTTATTAAACGTAAATGATAAAGGCATTCAAGTAAAAGCCAATACCAATGCTGGATTATTTTATGGATGGCAAACTGTTCAACAATTATTGCCAGCAGCGATTTATAGCAAAACAGTTTCAAAAAATACCAACTGGCAATTATCACATTGCTCCATTATTGACAAACCAAGATTTGGTTGGAGAGGAATGATGTTGGATGTGAGTAGACATTTCTTTAGTAAGGCAGATGTAAAAGTATTTATTGACGATATGGTGCGTTACAAATACAATCGTTTTCATTGGCATTTAACAGATGACCAAGGATGGAGAATTGAAATAAAATCTTTACCAAGATTGACAAGTGTAGGTGCATGGAGAGCAGAAAGAAAAGGAAAATGGATGAATATCACTACACCTGCATTGGACGAACCAAAAACTTATGGTGGATTTTACACTCAAGAAGATATTAAAGAAGTTGTAGCATACGCAAAAGCTAGATTTGTTGAAGTCATACCAGAAATTGATGTACCCGGTCATAGTATGGCTATGCTTGCTGCATATCCCAATTTAAGCACTACCCCTAATTATCCTTATCAAGTAAATGCAGGTGATGAATTTATGGACTGGGAAGGTTTAAATGGTCATGCTACTGCTAGAATTGATAATTCACTAGACCCATCTAATGAAGAAGTGTATACCGTATTAGATAAAGTTATGGCAGAAGTAGCTCCTCTATTTCCATTTGAATACATTCATATGGGCGGAGATGAAAATGCTAAAAACAATTGGGAGAAATCTTCCAATGTTCAAGCATTGATGAAGCGTGAAGGATTGAAAGACCAAATGGAAGTACAAAGTTATTTTGTGAGAAGAATGCAAAAAATCATCAATTCAAAAGGAAAGAAAATGATGGGCTGGAATGAAATCTTACAAGGTGGTTTAAGCGGTGATGCTGCAGTAATGAGTTGGCAAGGCATTAAGGGAGGTATTGAAGCAGCAAAACAAGGCCACAAAGTAGTCATGTCTCCAAATGATTATAACTATATTGATTATTACCAAGGTGAAATAACCGCTGAAGGAAAAGTGTATAGAGGATTAAGAATGAAAACCACCTACGGATTTGATCCTGTTCCTTCAGGAATTGATGCTACATTGATATTAGGCAATCAAGCAAACCAATGGACAGAACAATTACAAACAATACGCAATGTTCAATATATGAATTGGCCTAGAGGATTGGCAGTGGCAGAAACAAGCTGGTCACCAAATGAAAAGAAAGACTGGAATAATTTTACAAAAAAAGTTGAAAAACATTTTGATTATTTTGATGCAGCCAATGTAAAATATGCTAAAAGCATCTATGATGCTATTGTAACAACAGAATTGAATACAAAGGGAGAGTTGATTTTAAAAATGGAAGGAGAAGTTGACAACCTTCGTTTTTATTACACCATCGATGATCAAATGCCAGACAATTTTAGTGACGAATATACTAAACCATTCGTCTTACCTTCTGATGTAACATTGGTTAGAATTCAAAGCTATAGAGATGGGAAACCAATTGGCAAATTATTAAATATCCCTATTGAATCTTTAAGAAACAGAGCAAAAAAGGTTTTATAATTTATAATGAAGCATTCGGTACTATTCATATTGCTATTGTGTACTTTGATAGTATCGAATGCTCAAAATAATGGTTATAAAAAAGATATTACCGATTTAGGAGATAGCACTAGAATTCAAAAAATTATTGGTTTATTAAAAGGGACTCCCAATCCTTTAATAGACTCAGCCAATTTAGTAATCAATAGATATATCCAATCTATTGGTAGCTTGGAAGGGAAATTGATACACTCAATTAATATTGAGCAAAGGCATTTTGGAACTGATATAGATAAACCTACTGTTTTAAGAAAAAATCAATTCACTGAATTTGCCAACAAGCTACACGATAAAACCAACAATAAAACCATTGCCAAAAATTTATTTATTAAAGTTGGTGATACATTAAACCCTTTAATTGTAGCTTATAATGAAAAGTGGCTTAGAGATTTAGGTTTTATACAAGATGCTAGAATTCTCGCCTATCCCAATAAAGAAGATAGCAATAAAGTAGATCTATTTATTGTAACTAAAGATGTTTTTCCAATAGGCGGGTATTTTAATCTGCAAGAGACTAATAAATATGCAGTTAGTTTAAATATTGAAAATATCAATGACGTTGGTAATGAATTTAGCATTTATCAAAATTATGACCAAAAAAGAAAAACCAATACTGGCTGGGGTTTTGATTACACAACAAGAAATATTGTAGGAAGTTTTTTAGATATTAAAACAGGAGCTCAATCATATGCTCCAAATTATGCTAATAAAATGGCATCTGCTAGCAATGTATTTATAATAGGGAATAAACCATTATTACACCCTTTAGATAGATGGACATTTGGATTTGATATTCACCAAGAGAAAAACAGAAATGCATACAATACATGGACAGACTCTTTATACACAAATACTTTACAATACCAATTAAAACATTTTGACGCCAATATAGGTTACCAACTTTTTATAAAAAACAAACAATACCATATTGACAACCTCAGGTATTTTGTTCAATTAAGATATTTAGAAAATGACTTTACATTAAGACCTATACAATACCAAAGTCAAATAGATAGAAATTATCAGAGTATTCAAGCCTATTTTGGATCATTGACTTTATTTAAACAAAAAATTATAAGAACACAATACCTATATGGATTTGGAAGAAACGAAGACTTGCCAACAGGTAAATCATTAATGCTTACTACTGGTCATTACAATAGAGAAGGGCGGTCACTCCCCTACTTAGGACTTCAGTTAGAATCTTATAAAATGATGAAAAATGAAAGTTTTAGACATGGGAAATTAAATGTGGGATCTAGCTATTTTGAAAAGCAACTTCAAGATTTCAGATTTTTAGCTAGTATAGAAAGTATTAGTAAGATTCATTATTTAGAATCCGGTTATAGGTATAGACAAGTGATTAACTTAAGCTTTGCACAAACTTTAAAAAATAAATTCAATGAGGCCTTATTGATTAACAGTATTTATGGAATTCCTCAATTAAATAAAGAGCGAATCAAAGGAGGCACAAGGATTACTGCTAACTGGGAATCTATTTGGTATAATTCTAGAACATTTTATGGATTCAAAAAAGCACCTTTTGTGTTTGCAAACCTTACTTATATCAGAACCGTGAGCGAACCCATCAAAAATGGTGATATCTATAGTGCACTAGGAGCCGGTATCAGAGTCAGAAATGAAAACTTGATTTTAGGCACTATTGAATTAAAAGGTTTCTATTTCCCGAGAACCAACCTTCAGTTAAGCCCATTCAATTTAAGTCTTACAGCCAATATCAGATTCAAGTATAATTCAAGCTTGATTGAAAAGCCTGATTTTGTTGCAATTAATTAATAAAAAGGACTTTTTATTCAACCATTCCTATGTAGTTTTGTTATCTTATTATGGTTCAAGCGTATAATTTTTTAGCCAGCTGGCAATTATTTCCTGAGAAATGTAATTTCGAATACCAAATAGTACCTAAGTCTGGAAACTACAAAATTGATAGTATTCAAAATGGCCACGCATTGGACTTCAGTCACAATTGGGTGAATATAGAAAATGAAGCTTTCTATGCACAATTTTCTGTCAACCCTAATGGCGAACTGCACCCATTTAATTCAGGAAATAGTGCAGAAAGTTTTGCCACACATATAGCTGCCGAAATCAATAATGCCTCTTGTTTAACAGTGAGCTTTTTTAAAGAAAATCAAGAACAACTAAAAGTGGTGCATGAAATTTTAGCGAATGGTTTTTTAAAAGTGACCCATTATGGTAAAAAAGAAGACGGCACCAGTTTCATTAATACAGAAGTATATCATAAACAATTAAGTGTGCTACCCTATGCTTCTTCAGCAGGAAGTGTTGCTATAAGACCTACCAAAGAAGGCGTTATCAAGCACAAAGCTCTATCTGCAATGGAAGACCAAACCAATATGCAGTTAAATCAAATTAAAGAGCAAATTGAATTATTGGCAAGACAGGCTCAAGAGATTAATAAAAGAAAGGAATTGAGCATGATGATCTATGAGGCTAAAATAACTTTCAAGCCTCAAATTGGTCAGGTGTATCATGTATATGAAAAAACAGATGGAACACATGTATTGTCTCTAGTAGCCCCTAGTGAATGGGGAGGCGGATCAGGACCTTTCGCACAATTTATTGCAACAGTAAAACTTTTAGCAGATCACACATGGGTTGAATGTTAATGCAATCTTTTACTAATAGCCATATTTAGCTAATATTGCATCAACCCTTTTTTCAACAATAGCGTCTTTTAATACAGGTGGAGCATGATGTTTTTTAATTGTAGCATCAAATACTAATGGACCCTTGCAACCCCAATGTTTATTTTCGACGAATGCATCTACCCCATCTATATCATGTGAAGGATTCACTCTTGTAAATCCTGCCCATAAAAAATTCTGAATATCTGCAGCCATCCAATTAGCATCTTCAGTAATCACAATCATAAATACTCCTGCTTGATCTAATAATGCTGCACCTTTATTTTGCAATGTTTCTTTTACCAATTCTTTAGAAGCGCTCTCTGCATTGATGGAGATTACTCCAGGCATTACACAAGTAGCATGAGTAAAGTTTTGTACAATAATGTCAGGCACCGAAGTACAAAGACTTCTTTTTTTATCACCATAAGCTGCCATCACAACTTTCGATCCTTCATTCAATCCTTCACCTGAATAATCCAAAGTATCCATAGTAGTTTTGGTATAAAAATGTACATCTCTTTTTAAATCCATTCTTTCCATCATGTATTGAAAGAAAGCTGGAACATCATGTGTGCTTATGGATGATTTGTTTTTTGCATCTGGTGCTGTGATCCAAACAAATTTGGCTAAGCTCAACTGTCCTGTGCCTAAAATATGATTGGCGATAGTTAATAATTCAGCGGGTGCTTTATTGTCTAAATAAGGAGTATATCTTTCACTTCCTATAGCTAATAATAAAGGATGTACTCCAGCAGCATCCACTGCATGTACTTCTTTTAATCCTGGAATTTCATTAGAAACCGCATCTCCAGTAATTGCATGTATTAACTGTCCGAAACTAGTATCTTCTTGTGGAGGTCTGCCCACTACTGTAAAAGCCCAGATAGCCTCTTTCTTGGCATACACTTTATGTACTTTCATTAATGGAAAAGGATGTTGCAAACTATAATACCCTAAATGATCACCAAATGGGCCTTCTGGTTTATTCTCCCCAGGAAACACTTCTCCAGTAATTACAAAATCAGCGTCAGTACTAATACAAAAACCGTCTTGATAAGTATAGCCAAATCTTTTACCTGCTAATACACCCGCAAAATTCATTTCACTCATTCCTTCTGGAAGGGGCATCACTGCAGCAACGCTATGTGCTGGTGGGCCACCCACAAAACAACTTACTTTTAAAGGCATTCCTTTTTGATTGGCCTTGGTTTGATGTACCCCAATACCTCTATGTAATTGATAGTGTAAACCGATTTCTTTATTTAAGATATAGTCATTCCCATTTAGCTGAATTCTATACATGCCTAAATTAGCATTGCCAATACCTGGTTTGTCTGCATCTTCAGTATATACCTGAGGCAAGGTCACAAAAGCACCTCCATCCATTGGCCAATGTTGAATCAATGGTAAATCGGAAATTTGTATTTCTTCATACACCACTGGTTGTTTAAATGGATTCTTTTTCGGTAAGGCATTAATAGCAGCAGGTAAAGCAGCTAATGATTTTAATGGATTTTTTATAGCTGCTAAGGGATCGATTTTCATTGCAATTAATTGCTTCACTTGTGGGAGTGTTTTTCTGAAAATAAATTCGCTTCTTTCTAGTGTTCCAAAAATATTGGAAGCAGCTCTGAATTTTGAACCCTTTACTTTTTCAAATAAAATTGCTGGACCTTTTTGTTCATGAATACGAAGATGAATCGCTGCCATTTCCAAATAAGGATCTACTTCTTCTTTTATGCGAATTAGCTGTCCATTATTCTCCAAATCCAATAAACAAGCTTCTAAACTAGAATAGGCCATTCTTTCTTAATTGAGTTGCAAAAATAACTTAAATTTGACTATGACTCGTTTAAGTGTAAATATAAATAAGATAGCTACCCTAAGAAATAGCAGAGGTGGCAATAACCCGAACCTAATAAAAGTAGCAAAAGATTGTGAAGCATTTGGCGCTGAAGGTATCACGGTACATCCTAGACCAGATGAAAGACATATCCGTTACCAAGATGTCTATGATTTGAAGCAAAATATAAGCACAGAGTTCAACATAGAAGGCAATCCTAAAGAAGAAAAGTTTGTAGCATTGGTTTTAGCAAACAAACCTGCACAAGTAACATTAGTGCCAGATGCATTGAATCAATTAACCAGCGATCATGGATGGGACACCATCAAAGAACAAGTATATTTAAAAGAGATCATCGCTACTTTCAAGAAAGTAGGTATCCGTGTATCTATTTTTGTAGACCCAATTGAAGCAATGGTTGAAGCTGCAGCGACGACAGGCACAGATAGAATTGAATTATACACTGAATCTTATGCTAAACAATTCGAAGAAGGTAAAAAAGAAATAGCCATTCAGCCTTATATTAAAGCTGCAACACTAGCAAAAGAATTAGGATTAGGCATAAATGCAGGTCACGATTTAGATAGACATAATCTACCCTATTTAGTGCAACAAATTCCTTTTATTGACGAAGTAAGTATTGGACATGCATTAATTAGTGATGCTTTATATTTTGGTCTAGAGAATACCATTCAATTATACAAACGTGCTTTAGCGAGCAGCTTATAAATTTTATGAAAAAATTATTATTCGCATTAGCTTTAATTATTTCTGCAAATAACTTTAGTAATGCGCAGGAAAAGTATGGACCAACTCCTACCAAAGAACAATTGGCTTGGCATGATAAAGAGTTTTATTTATTCATGCATTTTGGGCCTAATACATTTACAGATTTAGAATGGGGACATGGAAGTGAAAACCCAAATGTATTTAATCCCTCTGCATTGGATTGTAATCAATGGGCAAGAATTGCTAAAGCAGCTGGTGCAAAAGGCATTGTGATTACTGCAAAACACCATGATGGTTTTTGTTTATGGCCAAGTAAATACAGTAAACACACTGTAAGAGAAAGTAGTTGGAAGGATGGCAAAGGAGATGTAATTAAAATGCTTTCGGAAGCTTGTAAAAAAGAAGGTATCGAAATGGGCGTATATATTTCTCCTTGGGATAGAAATCATCCACAATATGGCACTCCTGCTTACAATGATATATACATCAATACCATGAAAGAATTATTGACTGGTTATGGTAAATTTTTTGAACTATGGTGGGATGGCGCTAATGGTGAAGGACCTAATGGCAAAAAACAAGTGTATGATTTTACGAGATTTAAAGATTCTGCATTAAGATACCAACCACAGATAGTTATTTTTAGTGACATAGGGCCTCATATACGTTGGGTTGGAAATGAAAATGGTATTATTAACAGCACTAATTGGAATTTATTAGATACTGCAGGGTTCAAGAGAGGCGAAGGTGCACCTCCTAACGATACTTTAAACATAGGCAACTATAATGGTAAACATTGGATTGGCGCAGAAGCAGATGTATCCATTAGAAAAGGATGGTTTTATCATAAAGAAGAAGACAATACAGTCAAGTCTGGTAAGACTTTGTTTGATATATATTTAAAGAGTGTTGGACATGGTGGAAATTTAATATTAAATGTTCCCCCAAACAGAAAAGGGTTGATTGACCCATTAGATTCTGCAGCACTCATGAGTTTTAAAAATATAAGAGAACAAGCATTCAAAACCAATGTTTTCAAAAATGCAAAATGGTTAACTACAAAAAATAGTATTGAGATTCATATGAATCAAGCAAGAGATTTCAATGCCATTGTATTAAAAGAAAAAATTAGTCTAGGGCAAAGAGTGGTGAAATTTGAAATCAGTGGAGGCAATGATTTGGAGCATTTTGAACCAATAACTTCAGGCACTACTATTGGTCATAAGCGCATTATCCAATTCCCTAGACAACACATTAAATATATAAGAGTCAAATTCACCCAATACAAGGCAAAACCCATCATTTCTGATATCTCAGGCTATTTGATTAGTAATTAAAATCGAATTTGTATCTTGCATTAAATTTAATCTTATGGCAACACAACCAATTGTAGGCATTATTATGGGTAGCGATAGTGATTTACCAATAATGCAGCAGGCCGCTGATATGTTGACCATGTTTAATATTCCTTTTGAAATAACCATTGTCTCTGCACATAGAACACCCATTAGAATGGTTGAATATGCTAAAAATGCAAGTCAAAGAGGTTTGAAAGTAATTATTGCTGGTGCAGGTGGAGCAGCACATTTACCAGGAATGGTAGCAGCCATTACTAGTCTTCCTGTAGTTGGCGTACCAATTAAATCTAGCAATTCGGTAGATGGCTGGGATTCTATTTTATCTATTCTTCAAATGCCTGGAGGAGTGCCTGTTGCTACAGTGGCATTGAATGGTGCAAAAAATGCTGGTATTTTAGCTGCACAAATGATCGGAAATCATGATGCTGCTGTTTCTAAAGCAGTGGAAGCTTATAAATTACAAATTGGAACGGAGGTTTTAGAAAAAGTAGACAAATTAAAAGCCAATTGGCCTAATCAATTTGATCAATAATAGTAAAATGTTGTTGCATGGTGGGTGATGCTTCTATGATTGCTTCCAACCAATCCATGCCAAAATCTCCTAGCCACTCTGCTATATTTTCAACACGCTCTTGTAAACTATTGTTAGGGAATAATGCGTTTTTAATTGAATGAATTCTTTCGATTGAAACAGCTTGCTTTCTTCTTTCAGCACGAATCATCTTCTTCTCTAATTCCAACAACTTTTTAGTAGATTGATGTGCTAAATTATTAGCATGTGCCCCTAATGTAGCGTCTATTGTTTTGACACGCTTTTGAATTTGATCATAGACCTGCTCTAATGATTTTAATTCCGCTTCTAAACTTAATAAAGCTCCTGATTGCATTTTAACAAAAGCAATTTCTATATCTAATACAGGTTTGAATAATTCTTCTATACTTAAACCCAATGCTTTCCATTGTTGAAATTGCTTTGCTCTGATATTCAAAAAAGAATTTCTTAATTGTACAACAGGCATATGGACTTTGGCTTCTGCAAAAACATTTTTCAATTCCAACCAATAAGCCAATTCCCCACCCCCACCAATAAAGACGATGCCTGGCAAAATGGTTTCTTGAAAAACCCCTCTTAAAATTACATTAGGACTAAAACGTTCTGGGAAATTCTCTAATTCTTTCAGTATTGCTGTTTCTGAAAAACGAATATCCGTATCTGCAATAACAAACTCATCGCCTTGTTTTTCAATTCTTGCCCTTAATGCATCTTTTAAATAAAATAAATTAAGTGCCCTGCCTTCTGACTGAACATGATAAGACGAAGTCAATACCTCTAAAGTTGGCTGAATAGCTTTATTGGAAAATTGGCTTTTTAATTCTTTTTGAATAGTTGCAGTAAAAAGTGATTTCAAATTCGCATCGTCAGGCTGAACCACAATCAAACCCTTCTCTCCAAAAAAGCCATGGACCAATTCAATGGTAGCATCTGCAATGGTTTTGCCTTTTTGATAAGCTGTTTGAATAATTTGTAAGGCTTCTTTTCCAGCTGGCTTTACAGACCAATAGCCCTCTAGGTTTTGTAATAATTGAATCAAGGAATCATCTACTTTCATTCTGCCAACTGCTCCAGTTTGTTTGGTTTTCCACTGATGCGTGGTGCCCCCTAAAACAAAACTTCCTACTTCTTCAATATCTGCATCTTCAGAACCCATATAATATACTGGAACAAAATTATTTTCAGGGTAACGTTTTTTTAAATCTTCTGCCAATTGAATAGCATGAATGATTTTATAAAAAAAGTATAAAGGCCCTGTGAAAATATTGGGCTGATGTGCCGTAGTGATGACAAAAGTATTTTCCTTTTTTAATAGTTCAATATTGGAATTTACTTTTTCTTTTGTAGCCAATCTTGCATATTGCTTTTGCAATACATCCACTAAAACCTTTCTATTGACTGGATATTTTTTTCTTTGCTCAATAGACGCTTCAACTCCTTTATAATTGGGCTCAAAAGCAGCAAAAGATCTAGCCGTTCCTTTATCTTGAATATAATCTTTTACTAAGTTTGAAAACAAACCAGTTTGGTGATAATCAATTAAAGTAGATTTGAATTTCATTAAGCATCAAATCTTTCAGGGTTATAAATAGCTATATCAATACTCGGTTGCTGCTCTTGTATAATTTCTGCAACAATCTTTCCTGTTGCCGCACCCAAGCTCATGCCTACCATGGCATGCCCAGTGGCCATGATTAGGTTAGTACATTTTTTTGTTCTACCAACATAGGGCAACCCATCTGCAGAACATGGCCTATATCCAAACCATACATCTTCAATGTTTGGCAAAGGGATATCAAAAGTGGGGAAATATTTCTTTACAGCTTCAACAATACCTTTTACTCTATTCAATTTTGGAGGTGTATTGGTTGAAGTAATTTCCATAGTGCCTCCAAAACGCATTTTATTGCCATCCATAGGTGTTAGGGCAATTCTTCCTTCCACTAATACTGATGGATGATTCATCATATATGGACTATCTTCCAAAGTGATTGAATAACCTCTTCCACCCACTAATGGAATATTAATATTTAATTTTTCAGCTAACTCCCTACTCCAAGCACCAGATGCTAATACAACTGCATCTGCATTGTATGCAGCTTTATTCGTAATTACTTTACTGATAGCATTATGTTTTTTCTCAAAATCAATCACTGTTTCTTTCAATGCAAATCGAACTCCTTTAATTTTTAAATCTGCAATTAATTGATGCATCATTTTTTGAGGATACAAATGTGCATCACAAGCAAAATAGATAGCCCCTTTTGCATTGATTGGATGTGCTGGCTCCATGGCATCTAGTTCTGCCTTGCTAATCATTTTCGTACCAGTCAAACCTAATTGATTTGCTTTTTCAACGGTATGATGTGCATGCTCCTCCACTGCTGCTGTTTGGAATATCTCTAATAAACCTTTGTGTTCATAGGCAAAATTAAATTGGGGTAGTTTTGTCCAATCGGTATATAATTGTTGACTAAATAATGCATAATCTCTTAAAGGAATTGCAGCAGCTTCTACTTTTGCTTCAGTCGCAGAACGCATAAAATGCCAACCCCATTGAATCAAACTTTTACTTAATCTTGGCTGAATATAAAAAGGGCTTTTGGAATTCAACATCCACTTTAATCCTTGTTGAACGATTCCAGGAGTGGCTAAAGGAACAAAATGCGATGGACAAATATATCCTGCATTACCATAAGAACAGTTATTGGTGATATCAGTTTGGTCAATAATCGTAACCTGATGACCCGCTTCTTGTAAAAAATAAGCGCTACTTAAACCATTAATTCCACCACCAATAATTACTACCTCCATAAGCTTAATCTAGTATGCAAATATACATTAAACCACTTGGAATCCTTTAGCATATGGATCGTCTTTGGGATCAATGGAAATGGTATTAAAACCATAAATCTTTGCCCATCCTTCAATAGAAGGGATAATGGCTTGATGACCACCTAATTCGGTTACAGATTCTACTTTGCCTATAAAAACAGAACCAATAATACTCTCATGTTTAAAAGGCTCCCCTTGTTGTAATTTCCCCTTTGCATGCCAATGGGCCAGCCTTGCAGAAGTGCCAGTTCCGCAAGGAGAACGATCTATGGCTTTGTCTCCATAGAAAACTGCATTACGAGCAGTATTGGCTTTATCTATAACGGAGCCAGTCCATAATATGTGTGAGCAACCATTAATAGTTGGATCCAATGGATGAACAAATGTATTAGATTGATTAATTCTTTTTCTTAATTCCCCGCTCCAAGCAATTAGTTGCCCTGCTGTATAATGCTCTATCCCCTTAAAATTATCTTGCACTTCGACAATCGCATAATAGTTCCCTCCATAACAAACATCTATCTTTAGAGTACCTAAATCTGGACAATCCACTTCAATATTTTCAGCAGCCAAAAAGGAAGCAACATTGGTCAACTTAACAGATTGAACCTTGTTACCATTCATGGTATATTCAATATGTACCAAACCAGCCGGTGCTTCCATTCTTATCTTGCCAGGCACTTTTGGTTGAATCAACCCAGCTTCAATAGCTACAGTGATTGTGCCAATGGTGCCATGTCCACACATAGGTAAACATCCACTAGTTTCAATAAATAAAACGGCTACATCATTTGCAGGATCATGTGGAGGATACAAGATACTTCCACTCATCATATCATGCCCACGTGGCTCGAACATTAATCCTTTTCTTATCCAATCATACTCTCTTAGAAAGTGTTGACGCTTTTCACTCATATTATTACCCTCCAATGCAGGACCACCATTTACTACAACTCTTACAGGATTGCCACAAGTGTGTGCATCGATACATTCAAAAATAGAGCCACCCAATTGGTATTTCCCAAAACCTGGGGTATTAATAGGATTAGTTGTTGCCATAGACTAAAATTAATACATTTGTTAATTGCTTTCTTAAAACTTTTTTATGGAAACCTACGGTAAGATATTGATTATAGCGATGCCCCTTTTCTTAGCCTTTGTATTATTTGAAAAATGGTATGGATGGAAAAAAGGTTTTGAAACCGTAAGAACACTGGATATGATTTCAAGTCTAAGTTCTGGTGTCACAAATACAACCAAAGATGTATTAGGATTAAGTATTGCAATCATTAGCTATGAATGGCTAGTACAACATATTGCAGTTTACCATATTCAAAGCAGTTGGTTATTGTATTTAATTGCCTTTATAGCATTAGATTTTTCGGGATACTGGGTACACCGATTAGCGCATAGTGTCAACTTTTTCTGGAACAACCATATTGTACATCATAGTAGTGAGGAATTCAATTTGGCATGTGCGTTAAGACAAAGTATTTCAGTTTTTGTAAGAATCTACACAGTCTTGTTGATTCCAGCTGCTTTATTAGGAGTGCCTGCAAAAGTGATTGCCATTGTTGCACCACTTCATTTATTTGCACAATTTTGGTATCATACCAGACATATTCATAGAATGGGATGGTTAGAGTATATTATTGTAACACCTTCTCATCACAGAGTACACCATGCAATTAACCCTATTTATTTGGATAAAAATTTTGGACAGGTTTTTATTTTCTGGGATAGATGGTTTGGTACTTATCAAGAAGAATTGGCTGACACGCCTTGTGTATATGGTGTTACAAGACCAGTTCAAACTTGGAACCCTATTAAAATTAATTTCATGCACATGTGGCTATTAATAAAGGATGCATGGAGAACAAAAGATTGGAAAGCCAAATTCACAATCTGGTTTAAGCCATTAGGATGGAGGCCAGCAGATATGGAAGCACAATATCCTGTTCAAAAAATCAAGGATGTATACCATTTTGACAAATACGATACAGAAGCACCAAAAGGAATGCAAATATATTTATGGTTTCAATTATTTAGTTTGCTATTACTAGTGAGTTATTTGTTTGGCAATGTAGCAAGCATTGGACATAGCAATATATTTATTTATGGTGCTTTTATATTTGCTCAAGTATACATATTGACAGAATTTATGGACCGAAACCCCAATGCCTATATTTTTGAAATCATCAAAAATGCTATTTGTGTTGGAGGCATCATTTATTATGGAAGCTGGTTTGGACTTGAAAAAATAGTACCACTGAGCTCTTATATCCTAATTACCTACTTTATAATTAGTGCCGCTATTGTAACTGCATATTCTATCAAACCCACTACAAAGACTCCTTTGATGGCTGGCCATTAATAGTACGAGTAATATTCAAAGGATTCTTATTTTGTAAAGCCAATGGCAATAAATTGTCTGGCCAATTTTGATAAGATACAGGTCTTAACCATCTCTTGGAAGCATGCACTCCAACTGCAGTAAATCTGCTATCTGTACTTGCTGGATAAGGACCACCATGTACCATACTATCACACACTTCCACTCCAGTTGGCACACCATTTATGACTACTCTACCTGCCATTAAAAATGCTTTGTCTAATAATACCTTATGATTATTTAGTTCTTTTTGGGTACCCATAATTGTAGTAGTAATTTGGCCTTTCATACTTGCCCAAACTTCTTGTAATTCTTGCATGTCTTTACACTGTACTAAAATACTATAAGGACCAAACACTTCTTCAGCCAATAACGGATTAGACAAGAATGCTTTTCCATCCACAGTAGCTAATACTGGATAAGCATTAGTAGCTTCTGGATTTTTTGATGTATATACACAAACCCCTTTCTGTTCAATGGCTTTAGTAGCGTGGGCAAAATATGCAGCTTGAATGCCTTCATGTAACATAGAAACTGGAACTAACTCAGACATCTTATTGGACAATAGATGTGCAAAATCATTCAATGCTTTGGACTGTATCCCAATTAAAATACCCGGATTAGTGCAAAACTGACCCATCCCTAAAGTGATGGAGCCTGCATATTGTGAAGCTAAATTTTCGGCATCTGTTGCTACAATTTCTTCTAGTAATATTACCGGATTCACACTACCCATTTCTGCAAAAACAGGAATAGGATTTTTTCTTGAAGTTGCATAATCCAATAATGCTCTTCCGCCATTTCTTGATCCTGTAAAACCTACTGCAGCAATGGCTTCGTCTTGTACTAATGCTTTACCTAAATCCATTTCATTAACACCAAGCGAGGCTGCATCTACATGTTGAAATATATTTTTAGGCATTTGATTTTTTACAATCGCTTTTTCTATGGCGCCTGCCACCAAGGTAGAAGTTTGAATATGTGCAGGATGTGCTTTCACAATCACAGGACAACCCACAGCCAATGCACTAGCTGTATCTCCACCTGCTGTAGAATATGCAAAAGGGAAATTACTAGCACCAAAAACTACTACCGGTCCCAAAGGCTGATACATACTTCTTATATCAGGCTTAGGGGGCGTTTTAGTAGGAATCGCTGTTTCAATAATGGCATCCACATAATCACCCTTCAATAACATTGCAGCAAACATGCGCAATTGAAAACAGGTACGCCCTCTTTCTCCTTGCAATCTTGGTAAAGGCAAATGTGTTTCTTTATTGGCAGTATCTAATAATGCATCTCCAAGGGCTTCTATTTCTTCTGCAATAGATTCTAAAAAAGCAGCTCTTTGTTGATTAGATGTAGCAATATATTGTTCAAATGCTTGTTGTGCATTTTGAGTGATCTGTTGGATTGACATAATTATAATGTATGAAATTCTGGAAGTGAAGGTCTGTTTTTGATACCATGATCGATAATCGCTTCGATTCTTTTTCTTTCTTCCCCTTCTAAAATCAATCTAGGTTTTCTTACTAGTTCAGAACCTATTCCACACTTCGCTTCTGCGAACTTAATATATTGTACTAATTTAGGATGAATGTCTAATTCCAACAATGGCATAAACCATCTGTAAATCTTAGTTGCTTCTGCTATATTACCAGCCAAAGCCAATCTATACACTGCCATCGTTTCTTTAGGAAAAGCACAAACCAAACCAGCTACCCAACCATCTGCACCTAATAATAATTCTTCTAAAGCCAAAGTATCAACACCACATAATAACTTGAATCTATCTCCAAAAACATTACGCATTCTTGTTACATTAGATACATCTCTAGTGGATTCTTTTACTGCTTGAATATTTTTCACATCCACCAACTCTCTGAACATATCAATAGTTACTTCGATTTTATAATCTACAGGATTATTGTAAATCATAATAGGCAAGTCAGTACTTGCTGCAATATCTTTAAAGTATTGTACAGTCTCTCTATGATCAGACTTGTAACGCATAGGTGGCAATAGCATCAAACCTTTCGCACCCCATGCTTTAGCAAATAGTGCTTGCTCAATTGCTACACTGGTACTACCTTCTGCTATATTGATAATCACAGGTACTTTCCCTTTTACATGTTCAACTGCAGTCTTAACTAAGATTTCTTTTTCCGCTGTACTTAAAACACTAGATTCTCCTAAAGTGCCACCAAGAATAATGCCATGCACACCAGCATCTAATTGTGCTTGAATATTTAATTTAAATAAATCTAGATCTAATTCATCTGATGCAGTAAACTTTGTAGTTACTGCTGGGAAAACACCTTTCCAATCAATAGCCATAAGAAGTAATTTAAGTGGTTATTATTTCACCCAAAATACAAAAAATAGCTTAATTATTCAACCAGTTCTCCCTCTAAATCATAGTCATAAGCCTTGGTAATTCGAACCTGAACAAAATCGCCTGGTTTTAAACGTTTATTTGTATTAATCACTACTTCATTGTCTACTTCTACGCTATCAAATTGAGTACGGCCCAAGAACCTACCTGCCTCTTTTTTGTCCACCAATACTTTTACAATTTGGCCTTCTTTGGTTTGATTAATTTCCAAACTAATTTCTTGTTGTACTTCCATAATCTCTTCTGCTCTTCTTTGCTTTTCTTCAGCAGGCACATCATCTACTAAATCGTAGGCACTGGTATTCTCTTCGTGGCTATAAGTGAAAATA
>JALRFB010000300.1 GCA_023256555.1 Sediminibacterium sp.
AACAAACTAGTCCTATAACTTCGTGTTAACATTTTATAGGTCACACTTACTACTAGTATTTGGAGAAAGTAACATGAAAGATTTTACAATTTATCTTTCAACAGCACCTGTACTTGCGGCCGTTTGGTTTAGCTTCCTTGCAGGACTTTTGATTGAATTAAACCGTTTTTTCCCAGATGCACTTACATTCCCATTATTTTAATGGTTAATTTATTGTAAGTCCTTTGGGCTTTGCACAAATTCTATTTTTATTTTGCTTTAAATTAAGTGAAATAAAAATAGAATGATTTGAATATAACGTTGATAGAGTATGACAAGTTCTGAGAAACAAGCTTGACATTCATGACAGAAAATTGTACTGTACTATATACATATCGCCGGGATAGCTCAGTCGGTAGAGCAGAGGACTGAAAATCCTTGTGTCACCAGTTCAAATCTGGTTCCTGGCAAACAAAACGAAAACAAGTTTGAATAAATCGCTTGTCAGCGAAGTTGAACCTATGTACAATATTTAAAAAAGGTGTTCCATTTTAGTGGAAATTCAACACATTTATAACGAGTAGATTTAGAGATTATGGATTCGTGTTCTTCATAAATAAAAAATTATGTCACCGCAAACTCAAACAATGACTCAGTCTGGATTCAAGGCTGGAGTTAAGGATTACCGTTTAACTTACTACACTCCTGATTACCAGGTGCAAGCAACTGATATTCTTGCAGCATTCCGTATGACACCACAACCAG
>JALRFB010000301.1 GCA_023256555.1 Sediminibacterium sp.
TCTGCAAAATTTTTAATCTGTTCTGGTAATCGATGATAAGATTGCGGTCCAACAACAATATCAACATAATTGGTTCTTTTAAAAATCTCTTTTCCTTGTGCCTGAGCTATGCATCCTGCTAATACGAAAATGGGTTTCTTTTTTGATCGATTTAGTTTTTTAATTTTACCAATATCAGAATAAACTTTTTCAGTTGCTTTTTCTCTAATGTGACAAGTATTAAATATAATGCAATCTACATCTGCTAGAGTTTCAGATCTTACAAAATTAATAGACTGCATTAGGTCAGATATTTTATCAGAATCATACTCATTCATCTGACAACCAAAAGTCTTTATATAAAATGTTTTTAACAATTATTTTAATCTCAAAATATTAGAAGGTCTGAAGGTATAAAAAAAAACAAATAAATGAAATATATTTGTTACATATTTTCATAAATAGGGAACAAATTACTATCAATAAAAAGTTTATTATCTAAAATATATTGAAGATTCTTAGATGTGTATTTAGGTAATTTTGAAAATTTAACTATTTTACCGCTTTTTTTTTCTAAAGTATTTTGTGAATTAAATTTTGAATAATAGTCATCGCAATTTTTTAAATCTTTTATATAAAATCTATTATTCACTTCTAAAGCGACTTTTTCATAATCTTGATTAACAATTGTAGTTTTTAGAATCTGAAAATTATTAAATCCAAGTACTTTAATTTTCTTAACTAAAGCAATACTTTTAATTG
>JALRFB010000302.1 GCA_023256555.1 Sediminibacterium sp.
AATCACGTCCTCACCTGTGGTGAGTCTGTATAATCTAATCATAATATATCCTTTCAATTATTCAGATTTAGTTTCTTCTTTAACTACCTTTTTACCAATGTTATATTTCGCTTGTAAATTCCACTCGTTCTTTTCTTTAAATGCAATGATTTTTATTTGTGATAAAGGCGCTTTGTTTGTTGCGTCTTCAGGTTTTACTATTGTTAGTAAGTTCCAATCTTGCAATAATATAGCAATAGTATTTCTTCTTTGTACATCATTTTCTACTAGAGTAGCTTTCTTGCCATCTAAAGCAAATAATTCTTTAAAATGTACTATGTAATATTTACCTTGTTTGTGTAATATGTGACAACTCTGAAATAAAGTTTTATCTTTACGACTTGCAACACCTATTCGTGTCAAAGTTTCTCTAACCTTTAGAAAATCGTCAGGTTGTTTTATGGTGACCTCTAGCATACTCTCTGGCGACCATTGTATTTCTTCACTCATTTATTTCTCCCACCTTTTTCAAGGTTTAATTTTATATCTTCAATTTGTTTTGTTGAAAGTATGTTGAGAGCCTCTCTAGCTTTCTCATTACCATAACCAAAATACTCTTTCACATACTCTAAATTTGCCAATTTGGATTGTTTTAACCATCTGCCACCAAATCGTTTTTTCTTTCTAACACTATTTATTAAAAACTGAAATTGTATCTTATTATCTAGGAAGTGATAACCATTCATTTCATTTGCTTGTGGA
>JALRFB010000303.1 GCA_023256555.1 Sediminibacterium sp.
CTAGACGTAAACTCAATAGTTAGATCAGTTATTTCAAATATTGGATACACAAAAAGTGAATATATGTTTGATGCAAATTCTTGTGGTGTTTTATCAGCACTGCACGAACAATCACCTGATATAAATCAAGGTGTTGAGAGAAAAAATAAAGAAGATCAAGGAGCTGGTGACCAAGGAATGATGTTTGGTTATGCTACAAATGAAACAGATAATTATATGCCTCTTCCCATTGAATTATCTCATAGTATTTTAAGAGAGTTGGCTCAAATAAGAAAAGAAGGTAAGGATATGAAGTATCTTAGACCTGATGCTAAAAGTCAAGTTACAATTGAGTATGGTGATGACAATAAAGCCATCAGAGTATCATCAATTGTTATTTCAACTCAGCACGATGACTTTGATGAAAATGATGAGAATATGTTGAGTGTAATAAAAAATGATGTTATAAACATTCTATTACCAAGGGTTGTTGAAAGATTCTCTGATAAAATAAAAAACCTATTTTCAAACAATTATGACTTACATGTAAATCCAACAGGTAAATTTGTTATAGGTGGCCCACATGGAGATACAGGATTAACTGGTAGGAAAATTATAGTTGACACTTATGGTGGTAGAGGAGCACACGGTGGCGGTGCCTTCTCTGGTAAAGATCCAAGTAAAGTTGATAGAAGTGCAGCATATGCTACTAGACATATAGCTAGAAACTTAGTAGCAGCTGGTGTTTGTGATGAAGTGCT
>JALRFB010000304.1 GCA_023256555.1 Sediminibacterium sp.
CTCTGCTTGGAGCTGAAGTAATATTTTATCCAACAGCAATTGGCTGGCATCCTAAAGAAAAAGCAAAATATGGAAAATCTCAGTTAGAGGCTTGGACCTCGGTGCAAAGATCACATGCGATAGCTAATGGTGTATATGTGGCTGCAGTAAATAGAATTGGAATAGAGAAACAAGGAGCAAAAAAATTAGATTTTTGGGGTCACTCAGTGCTATTCGATCCAAGTGGTAATATTATTGCTAGAGCAGGTACTAAAGAACAAACATTAATTTGTGATATTGATTTAAAAAAAGTTGATACTGTTCGACAGCATTGGCCATTCTTAAGAGATAGAAGAATTGATTATTACAAAGGGATCTTAAAAAATCCTAAAGATGATTAAACAAACAAACCTCTCAAATTTCAGAATGCCTGCTGAATGGGAAAAGCAGGAGTCAACCTTAATTGCATGGCCACATAATAAAAATGATTGGCCTGGACGATTTGAAAATATACCTGATGTTTTTGCTCAAATTATTTCGCAAATATCTAAGGTTCAAAAAGTAAAAATATTAATCCAACACAATTTAGTAAAAAAAAATATTCATCCTTTGTTAAGAAAATATAAAGCTAAATTAAAAAATATTATTTTTATTACAATAAAAACAGATCGAGTATGGACAAGAGACTCTGGTCCTATTTATGTAGTTAATAAAAATAAAAAGATACTTTTAGATTGGAAATTTAATGCTTGGGCAAAAT
>JALRFB010000305.1:0-284 GCA_023256555.1 Sediminibacterium sp.
AGTCGACGATTTACTTTGATAAATTCAAATACATTGGGACATTCGATAAAGAAAAGGATAACGATTCTGCGACATTTAATGAAACATTTGTGTATTACGATAAGGAAGATAATGATGGAAATAAGTATCGTGAAAACAAGAGATATCTAAGTATGCCTTCTAAGGAACGTCTAATTGATATAATTAAAACGTCTGGATTCCGTCATGTAGAAACTGTTGATCTTGTTCGTTGCGGAAAGGAGTATCAGTATTTGGTCTACTTCACAAAGTAATGGATATAACTG
>JALRFB010000305.1:294-724 GCA_023256555.1 Sediminibacterium sp.
TTTCCAAAAATTTACTTTTTCAGGTCACCTAAGATCTCATGTATATAAGGTCTTAAGTGAGAATATTAAACTTGGTCATGCTGATTACGCATGTTACTGGGCTCTTGAACTTTTGTGTTCTGGAACAGTACACTCGATGTGGAATACATTTTTCGAAAGTGCGGCGCACCATATGAACCGAGCAGCTCCAAATGTGTTTTTGTATTTAGTCCAGAAGTATGAAAAGTTTGCTCCGTACGAATCCCAGTATTCATTACGTCATATGAATGATATTCGTAATAATCGCGATGTGCGAACTTTGATATGTGAAATTGCGGCAGCATTAGCATTATGTCGTAAACATAAGTTACCGCATCTTCCAAGAATCAAACCAGAACATGATTTTCAACAGTTGACAATCAATGAAAATTTAAAATCACCATCCGCAAAT
>JALRFB010000306.1 GCA_023256555.1 Sediminibacterium sp.
TCTTTAATTAACAAAACCAAAGTATTAGGATTTAATAATTTTCAAATTTTAAAAACTACAATAATTAATTTAACTTATGAAAAAATTGCCTTAGAAGTAAATAATAGATTTTATATTAAAGATTTAAAAAATTGCGATGAATTTTATTCAAATTTTACAGTGCAAAACTCTTTAGAGGAAAACAGTTCTAATATTGTCAAATTTTCAAAATTGCCCAAATATACATCAAAGAATCTTCAATATATTTTGGATAATAAACTTTTTATTGATAGTAAAATATTCCCAATTTATGAAAATATTTAACAAATATATTTCATTTCTTTGTTTTTTTTTATACCCTTAAGAGATCTAATATTTTGAGATTACAATAATTGTTAAAAAAATTTTATATAAAAACTTTTGGTTGTCAGATGAATGAATATGATTCTGACAAAATATCTGACTTAATGCAGTCTGTTAATTTTGTAAGATCTGAAACATTAGAGGATGTTGATTGTATAATATTTAATACTTGCCACATAAGAGAAAAAGCAACGGAAAAAGTTTATTCCGATATTGGAAAAATTAAAAAACTAAATCGCTCCAAAAAAAAACCTATTTTTGTATTAGCAGGATGTATAGCGCAAGCACAGGGAGAGGAAATTTTTAAGAGAACTAATTATGTTGATATTGTTGTAGGTCCACAATCTTATCATCGATTACCAGAGCAGATTAAAAATT
>JALRFB010000307.1 GCA_023256555.1 Sediminibacterium sp.
CTCTTATCAGAAGGGTCTGACGGTGTACCTTGAAGACGACATGGACCTCGGTACATTGCTCACGGCGCTTGGTGATCGTACTATTGGTGTCAAACTCAAGGAGAAGCACACCAATCGTTATAGCCCAATTCGTTCGTATGAGCGATATCGGGCTTGACAATAGGTTTGATATCGTATAGGCTATCTATACATTAATTGATAGGAGACTCTCATGGCTATTTCTGATAATTTGACTGTTACTAGCGTTCAGGCACGCAAGGCGTTACTGAAGGCATTTAAGGCGAAACGCCCCGTATTCTTGTGGGGCCCGCCCGGCATCGGCAAGAGTGAAGTTGTTGCCGAGATTACTAACGAACTCGGTGGCTACATGATCGACTTGCGCATGGCGCAAATGGAACCTACTGACTTGCGTGGTATCCCTTACTACAATAAAGATATCGGCAAGATGGACTGGGCTCCGCCGATTGATCTGCCCGATGATGAACTTGCTAGCAAGTATCCCGTCATCGTACTGTTCCTCGATGAGATGAATAGTGCTGCACCTGCTGTACAGGCTGCAGGCTATCAGTTGGTACTCAATCGTGCTGTAGGCAAGTATCGATTGCCCGATAATGTTGTTATTGTCGCTGCGGGTAACCGTGAAAGTGACAAGGGTGTGACTTATCGTATGCCGATGCCTCTCGCTAATCGTTTCTTGCATATTGAAATGCGAG
>JALRFB010000308.1 GCA_023256555.1 Sediminibacterium sp.
TGTCAGTGTGTGCTTAGTCAATTATGATGCTGAGCATAACTTTCGATAGAACAATATTCATACTAGTATTCTCTAAAATATCGTTGAAGTTTGCACTTTGTAGTTGTAGTTGCGATGGTCATAGTAGTGGTAGTTTCACCATCGTTAAAAAAGGTCACAGGGTCGATTATCGGGGCACTTGGTTGATGGAAGGTACTTAGTTCACGTCACATTTAGAGCCAAAATAACCTGATTCCGGGGCATATCTTGTGAGCGTATGCCAAATGTTTCCGATTTGTTGAGTTTGTATCCGATTTCGCAATTGGTGATGTTTGACATCACCAATTGCGCAATTGGTGATTTGGTTACCGCCAATTCCGCAATTGGCTCAATTCCTCTTTTGGGTCTAACAGTTCGAGGTGACATTTTTTGGGGCGGGCGCGTGCGTGGAGGTTTGCATTTGAGATACCTGTCGCACCGTGCTACGTGTAAGATGAGAGGACATAATATCATGGAAACGAAACCGGTCAACAACTCTCAACATGGACTCCTTTGACATCTATGCCATTGTCTCAGTCTTCGCCTCAGGTGAAGAAGGATGCACTCTTCTCTGTCTAAATCTTTGAACTGCTTGCATGATAATTCCGGCTCTATTTATGTAAAATTCATTCAATGTGGTCGTCACATCCTCCATCGATGATAATCTATTCAGCTCTATCTGA
>JALRFB010000309.1 GCA_023256555.1 Sediminibacterium sp.
ACCTCCTCCGAGCATTGATAACCAATTGACTTCTGATAAAGTACTGACCAACCCTTCAGCACTATCATCCAAATAAGGTAAAAAGCAACTAATAGGTAGACCACGCTTTGAACGTCCAAATGATAATATAGGCGTACTATAACTAAGCCAATGCTTGCTGCTATACTCATAAAGACGCTGAGAGTGCTCCGGATTAGATCCAAACGCTTCTGAGACATGTGCAAATCTTTCTTGAGGTGATTTTTCATCATCCTTCATGTAACTTTCTTTTAATCTTTTTAACCCTAATTCATCAAACAGTTTGTCTCGAGAATATTCTACTGTTATACTTTTTACATTACCTACCATTTACTTTCCTTATACGTATAGATTGAAAGCTATACTTATTCTTTCTTTTACAGAGTCATTTCTATTAACCTTATGTTTTAACCAAGAAGGAAACAATAAAATCATACCTCTTCTAGGACCAAACGAAACTGAATTAATAGAATATAATGAAAAATCCCTTCTTTTATATTGTTTATGTAATTTGTCCCAATAGGATCGTTCGTCTATTGGATCCGGTACTTCAAAAGTACCAAACTTTTCATTATCATTAACATAGTAACAACCTGAAATAGTAGAACCATAGTGATTATGTAACATTTCACTAGAATTTTTTTCGAATACATTTAACCAAGATTCAAATCCATTAT
>JALRFB010000030.1 GCA_023256555.1 Sediminibacterium sp.
AATACTATAACGAAATGTACTCCAACAGATAATGAGAATTGAGCAAACCCCCCTTCAAGATTGTTTTATCATTCATGAGAAAGTGCATGGTGATGCAAGAGGTTATTTTATTGAAACGTATAACCAAAGAGATTTTAAAGCAGCAACTGGTTTGAATATTGAATTTGTACAAGACAATCAATCAAGATCTACCAAAGGTGTGTTGAGAGGATTACATATGCAAAGAGGTGCAGCTGCACAAGCAAAGCTAGTGAGAGTATTAGAAGGAGCGGTTTTAGATATTGCAGTGGATTTAAGAAAAGGTTCGCCAAGTTTTGGACAGCATTTTGCAATTGAATTAACGGCTGATAACCACAAACAATTTTTTGTTCCAGCAGGATTTGCGCATGGCTTTGTGGTACTCAGTGAAACAGCTACTTTCTTTTATAAGGTAGATAAGTTTTACGAGCCAGGAAACGAAGTAGGCATTATGTATAACGACAAAGATTTAAATATCGATTGGAGATTGACAGATGCAGAAATCATCTTGTCAGAAAAAGATAAAACATTAGGAAGCTTCGCAGAATATGCTGCTTCTTTATAAAAAATAAAACACTCGGTTTATGATTTGAGCACTATGTGCGAAAACATATACACCATTAAAAAATAAACATTAGGTATATGAGATGCATATCCATAAACACAAATAAAAAATAAAACACTCGGTTTATGAAGGGAATAATTCTAGCAGGCGGTTCAGGTACAAGATTGTATCCTATTACCAAAGGAATCAGTAAGCAATTAATGCCTATCTATGATAAGCCGATGATTTATTATCCATTGTCTGTACTAATGTTAGCAGGCATTAAAGAAGTATTGATTATCACAACACCAGAAGACAATGATCAATTTAAAAGATTATTAGGAGATGGTTCTGAGATTGGCTGTAGTTTTAGTTACGCAGTACAAGCAGTGCCCAATGGATTGGCACAAGCATTTGTAATTGGTGCTGATTTTATTGGCAAGGATAAAGTAGCATTAGTTTTAGGAGACAATATTTTTTATGGTGCAGGCTTTAGCAAATTAGTGCAATCTTTTAATGATGTAAATGGTGCAGCCGTATTTGCATATGAAGTAAACGATCCTGAGCGTTATGGTGTGGTTGAGTTTGATGCAAACAATAATGCATTGTCTTTGGAAGAAAAACCAAAGCAACCAAAATCAAATTATGCAGTTCCAGGTTTGTATTTTTACGATAACCAAGTGGTAGAGATTGCGAAAAATATTCCTGCATCTCCTAGAGGTGAATACGAAATCACCGATGTCAATAAAATTTACTTAGAGCGCAAGCAATTACAAGTAGGTATCATGAACCGTGGAACAGCTTGGTTGGATACTGGTACTTTTGAATCTTTAGCAGACGCTTGCGAGTTTGTACGAGTTATTGAAAAACGTCAAAGCCAAAAGATAGGTTGTATCGAAGAGGTAGCCTACAGAATGGGCTTCATTGATAAAGCACAATTACTAGTTTTGGCTGATAAATACGCTAAAAGCGGTTACGGTGAGTATTTAAGAGGTTTAAAAAAATAATCCAACACTGAACCTTTCTGTTTATTTGTTGTTTTTAGTGTATGTCAACCTATACAATTAAGGATTTAGAGAAAATTTCGGGCATCAAAGCGCACACAATACGCATTTGGGAGCAGCGTTATCAATTCTTGCAGCCCCAACGTACTGAGACAAATATTCGCACTTACTCGAGTGATGAACTAAAAACCATTTTAAACGTCTCTTTGTTAAACAAATATGGTTTTAAAATTTCTCATATAGACAAGATGTCTGCTGAGCAGATGGAGGAGAAGATTTTAAATCTTAATCAAATTGATGCACAGAAAGAAAGAGTGGTGAATGCGTTGATCAAAGAAATGGTTTCTCTAAATATGGCCAATTTCGAAAGACAATTGGACACTTATATTGGCCAGAAAGGAATAGACAAAACGATCCTAGAAATTATTTTTCCATTCATGGAGCGTGTGGGAATATTATGGGTAACCAATCATATCAACCCGGCTCAAGAACACCTAGCAACCAACGTCATTAGACAAAAGATCATTTTAGGTATCGAGAAATTACCTCCTATTTTACAGTATTCTAAACGTATTGTCTTATTTATGCCAGAAGGGGAATATCACGAAATAGGACTTTTGTATGTTCAATACTTATTGAAACAAAGAGGATTTTATGTTGACTATTTAGGTGCCAATGTTCCAATGGTGGACTTAAGATATCTATCTGAATTCCACAAAGTGGATTATTTATACTGTCATTTGACATCTCCAGCTAAGAATTTCAAGATTCAAAAATTCTTTGATCAATTGGCAGAAGTAAGCAAACAGACCCCAATTATCATCTCTGGACAGTTAGCGCAAGCATTTAAAGGAGCTATTGCAGGTAATATTCAACTTAAGAAAACCCTGCAAGAAACTATCAGCTTTTTAGATAGCATCTGATAATCAATCAATTATAATTAAAGCTAATATTGTTTAATTATTTTAAAAAAATATTAAACAAAAATGCATTTTGGTAGACCATTTATGTTTAACTTTACTTTTCAAAGATTAAACAATATTATATGTCTACAGCAGAATTTACCCTATTCTTAAGTGAAAATTCAGATTTCTTACGTCCATTCGCGATTAATTTGACCAAGGATCATGAATCTGCAAAAGATTTATACCAAGAAACCTTGTTTAGAGCATTATCCAACAAGGACAAATACAATGTAGGTACCAATATCAAAGCATGGTTGTATACCATTATGCGTAATATTTTCATTAATGATTATCGTAAGAAAGCAAAGCAATCTACTGTATTGGATAATAGTCCTAACGATTTTTTAATTGACCAAACTTATAATAAAGTAGTTAATGATGCAATAACTAACTTAAATTTGAGGGAAGTGAATCAATTGATTGATGACTTGCCTGAATTATTCAGAACACCTTTCCAATTATATTATGAAGGGTACAAGTATAATGAAATTGCAGATGCATTGAATGAGCCACTAGGAACTATCAAAAGCAGAATTCACTTTGCTAGAAAAATTTTAAAACAAAAGATTCAACGTTACTAAATTAATGTCTTCTGATTCAAAAAAAGTATTGGTAATTGGAGCTGGTTTTGCTGGATTATCTGCAGCGAGTTTTTTAGCTCAAAAAGGATGGCAAGTAACGGTTATTGAAAAGAATAGTTTACCAGGTGGTCGTGCAAGAAAGTTTGAAACAAATGGTTTTGTTTTTGATATGGGTCCAAGTTGGTATTGGATGCCTGATACTTTTGAAAGGTATTTTTCTTTATTTGGAAAAAAGGTTTCTGATTACTATCAATTAAAAAGATTAGATCCATCTTACAGAGTTTATTTTGAGAAAGCTGCATGGGATATTCCTGCTGATTATGAAGCATTACAAGCTTTACTTGAATCTATAGAACCTGGTGCTGCAAAAGCTTTGGATGGATTTATGGAAGAAGCCAAGTTCAAATACGAAGTTGGAGTTGGAAAACTGGTACATCAGCCTGGTCAATCTATTAAAGAGTTAATTGATATCGATTTATTTAAAGGAGTATTTAAGTTGGATGTTTTTCAATCAATGAAAAAACATATTGCAAAATATTTTAAGCATCCGTACATTCAATTCTTAATGGAATTTCCGGTTTTATTTTTAGGAGCACTTCCAGAAAACACTCCTGCATTATATAGTTTAATGAATTATGCAGATATCAAAGGAGGTACATGGTATCCTGAATATGGTATGTATAGTATTGTGAAGGCGATGCATGATTTAGCTATTTCACTTGGAGTGGAATTTAAATTAGGAGAAGAAGTAATGAGTATTGAAGTAGCGAATGGTATAGCTACCAACGCATATACTGAAGTAGTTTCAACAAAAGAAAAAAATACTTACACATTTGATATTGTTATTGGTGCAGGAGATTATCATCATATTGAAACTAAATTACTTGAGCCCAATTATCAAACCTATTCAAAGAAATATTGGGATAGTAGGGTAATGGCGCCAAGTTCTCTATTGTATTATGTTGGGTTAAATAAAAAATTACCTGGAGTAACACACCATTCATTATTTTTTGACACAGATTTTGGAGTACATGGTAAAGAGATTTACACCAACCCCAAATGGCCGAGCAATCCTCTTTTTTATGCATCTGTACCTTCTGTTACAGACCCAACAGTTGCTCCGGAAGGTTGCGAAAATTTATTTTTATTAATACCAGTTGCTGCAGGTTTGGAAGGAGATACAGAAGCTATTAGAGATAAGTATTTCAATGAGCTTATTGGAAGGTTAGAAGCTAAATGGGGTGTATCTATCAAGGAATCAATTGTTTATAAGCGTTCTTTTTCGGTTGCAGATTTCAAATCTGATTATCATTCTTTTAAAGGGAATGCATATGGACTTGCTAATACTTTGTTACAAACTGCGAATTTGAAGCCTTCTTGTAGAAGTAAAAAAGTAAATAACTTATATTACACTGGTCAATTAACTGTGCCAGGACCAGGTGTGCCACCGAGCTTGATTAGTGGTGAGGTAGTCGCAAATTTAATTGACAAAAACCATTCATTATAGATGTCTACTTTTCAACTATATAACGAAGTGACTGCATTGAGTAGTAAACAAACTACTTTGATGTATAGCTCCAGTTTTTCTTCTGCCATTAACTTGCTGCATAAAGATTTAAGACAACCTATTTATGATATTTATGGTTTTGTAAGATTTGCTGATGAGATTGTAGACACTTTCCATGATTATGACAAAAAATTATTGTTTGATCAGTTTAAGAAAGACACTTATTTAGCTTTAGAGCAAGGCATTAGTTTGAATCCGATTTTACATCGTTTTCAAATGACTTATCGTGCGTATAAGATCGATCCAAGTTTATTAGAAGCTTTTTTATATAGCATGGAAATGGATTTGAGTCAACATGCACATGATGAAAGCTCTTATCAAAAATATATTTATGGCAGTGCTGAAGTGGTTGGGTTGATGTGTTTATATATATTTTGTAAAGGTGACTTAACACAGTATGAACAATTGAAGCCTGCTGCACAAAGTTTAGGGGCTGCCTTTCAAAAAGTAAATTTTTTAAGAGATATCAAAGCCGATTTTGAAGGATTAGAAAGAGTCTATTTCCCTAATTGTGATTTTAATCATTTCACAGAAAAAGATAAGTTGGCTATTGAAGCAGATATTCAAAACGATTTTGAAAATGCATTAGAGGGTATTAAAGCATTACCTTTGCAATGCAGATTCGGCGTGTATGTTGCTTATAAATATTACTACTCTTTGTTTAAAAAGATTAAGAAAACACAACATCATGCTATTTTAAAAACAAGAATAAGAATACCAGATTATGGTAAAGTTTTTATTCTTGCAAAGGCAAAATTGAGGAGTCAATTGAATTTTTTATAAAAAGTAAAATTTAACTATATGTTATTTGTAGCAGTAATGTTGGCGACATTTTTTATTATGGAAGGTATAACATGGTTAACCCATAAATATGTAATGCACGGATTTTTGTGGGTTTTACACGAAGATCATCATCAACCAACGGGTCATGTATTTGAAAAGAATGATGCATTTTTCTTGATTTTTGCCATCCCAAGTATGGCATGTATATTTTATGGAACAATAATGGGTGGTCCATTGTGGGTGGCAGCCATTGGTGCAGGTATTGCCATGTATGGTTTTGCATATTTTTTATTTCATGAAGTAATCATACATCAAAGAATCAAATGGTTTACAAGATCTAATAATAGATATATCAAAGCTATTAGATGGGCGCATAAAATGCACCATAAGCATTTATATAAAGAAGATGGTGAGAGTTTTGGAATGTTATTTGTTGCCAAAAAATATTGGGACAAAGTTCGTCGTGACGAGATGATGCAAAACAATGGATAAATACGATTATATAATTGCAGGCGCAGGTTGCGCTGGACTTTCTTTACTCCATTATCTAAATCAAGATGCATTACTTTGCCAGAAGAAAATTTTGGTAATTGATCAATCCTTGCAAAAAACGAATGATAGAACCTGGTGTTTCTGGGAAGAAATTTCTTCCGATTTTGATTATCTAACAACCAAGAGTTGGGATACTATTTCTATTCATAAAGATCAACTAGATCTTTTATTACCGACCAAGCCCTTCACTTATAAAATGGTTGAAGGACTTTCTTTTTATGAATCAATTATATCTGCCGCTAAAAAAAATAAGCAAATAGTCTGGATTGAAGCTAAAATAGAATCAATAGAAGACAATATTGTGTATTGGGAAGGTGGAGCTGCTGAGGCAACTTATATTTTCAATAGTATTTTAGCATACAATCCGGTTTTTCAAGATGTATTGCAGGTTCAATCATTAAATCTTTATGCTTCTAAGCAAATAGCAAAACCTTTTTTATGGCAACATTTTAAAGGCATTACAATAGAGTTTAATCAATCAATTTTTGATTTGCAAACGGCGAGGTTAATGGATTTTAATGTGGATCAACAAAATGCTACTGCATTCATGTATGTATTACCTATTACCGCAAAGAGAGCATTAGTAGAATATACTGTTTTTTCAAAAGAGGTGCTTGATGTATCTGTTTATAATTATGCAATTCAAGAATATATAGAACGTAATTATCCTCAACAGAAATTTACAATAATTCATGAAGAATTTGGGGCCATTCCAATGACTCAAAATACATTCTTCCACAATGAAAGATCTAATATAATTCCTATTGGAACTATTGGGGGTGCAGTTAAAGCAAGCACTGGTTATGCTTTTAAATTTATCCAAGAACAAACCAAACAAATTGTAAGTGCATTACATCAAGGAGAAAAACCCAATAGTAACTTACCAAAGACTAGACATCAATTTTATGATGCAGTCCTTTTAGATATTTTATTTAATAATAAAATGAGTGGTGCGGAGATTTTCACTAGGATATTCTCTAAGAATAAAGCTGCTACAGTTTTCAGATTTTTATCCAACAGATCTAGTATATTTGATGATATCAAGATTATGAGTACATTACCTACAAGACTATTTTTATTTACTGCTATTCGCGTTTTACTGCGGAGTAAACAATAATTTAAATAGGCCTTGTCGTACAATGGTTAGTACAAGAGTTTCCGAAGCTCTAAATCCAGGTTCGATCCCCGGCGAGGCCACAAACTTTATTCAACGAAGTTGAAAAGAACTAATCATGACTAAGCAAAACAAGCTCGCTTGATTTTGCGCAGGAATTAAAGTGGTCCTTTATTCCACAATTTTACTGGTATCTGAGTACCAATATTCGCTAATAATGAATTTCTGAATCTAAGATAAATACGAGTGTAAATAGATGTTTTCATATCCATTAATACCAATATGATCAATAGGTAACCCAATTAATGTGTAAAAATTACACTAACTATTGTCTAATTTCTTGATAATCAACTAAAATACTTCACCTAGATTCATGAAAATACCATGGGATCCGCCTTGTCCAAAGGCATAATCTATAGCAACATTGGTATTTGAATGCTTGTTTAGTTTAATTCTTATACCTGCTCCATAGCCAGCTTTGATTTGTTGAAATCCTTTTTGTAGAGGTTCAGAAACAGAATGCATGTTGGCGAAAACCACAGCACCAATAAATCCATTTTCTGTAATACCAAATCGGTATTCAGATTCTGCAAAGAATAATTTTTCTCCTCTGAATCTTCCCTGAATATATCCTCTTCCAGTGTTTAAGTTCCTATCTGAAGCTGTATAGGGGATATCCAAATAGGGTGCTTTACCGCTTAAAGTAAATACATTATATGTCCAAAATGCTAACATGTTTTTACTATGCATGGGGAAAGGAAGATATTTTCTTGCATCTAATGTGATACTTTGTAAAGCATAATCACTACCTAGAAATTTTAAATTTGTTCTATAGGATAAATTGAAATAAGCAGCCTCAGTTAGCGGATTCACAATACTTGTTCTACTATCATACAATAAATCAAAAGTAACACCGGTAGAATTAGATGTTGTTGTTTTTCCATATTGTGTAAAACCATAAGTAGGTTTATTGATAGTAGTAGTATCTGAAATATTCCATCTATAATCTATATTCAAACCTGGACCAACATACCAATTAGGAGCAATTTTTTTCACTATCGATTGGTGTAATTTTAAATAGGAATAATCAATCTGATCAAATTTGGTTAATTGATTATTCTCTGTACCTAATCCAAAATCTTTTTGAGGGAATTTTAAATAAGACCAATTAGTATTGATATTGTACTCGTTATTTTTAAGCCAAACATTGCTTAAAAACTGTGCAATAATTTGTTTGTTTTGAGTAAACTTTATTTCTGTAGAATAAGTGGAGTTCTTTGTGCTAGTATGTATGCTTGGTTTGATGTAATTAGCATTTAAAGAGGCTGCTAATTTTGTTGCCAAACTATATTCAACAGCTGGAATAAAAGATAAATGAGGCTCAGTAATAGATTCTCCAATCGATCTGTCTTTGTTGACTTTTAAAATTCTATACACACCATCTACAAAAT
>JALRFB010000310.1 GCA_023256555.1 Sediminibacterium sp.
ATCTCTTTCAATTGTTGGAACTGCGGTATTTACAATCTTTGCAGCAAAAATAATGAGTAAGATTGGAAGGAAAAAAGGATTTATTTTATCATCTTCATATACAAGTTTAGCAGCTTTACTTGGAGCTTATTCAATTTATTCAGAAAACTTTATATTGTTTTGTTTTTCATGTTTTTTAATTGGAACAGGAATAGCATTTACTCACCAATATAGATTTGCTGCAGCAGAAACGGTTGAAAAAAATGATAGTTCAAGAGCGATTTCAATTTTGCTTCTTGCAACAATTTTATCTGCTTTAATTGGTCCAAATGTTGCAAATTTTTCAAAAGATATAATTACAGATCACCTGTATACAGGTTCATACATATCTCTTGCAGTTCTAACAATAATTCCTGTATTTTTTTTATTATTTTATAAAACAGAAAAAAATCCAAAAACAAATGAAGATATTAAAGGCAAACAAAGATCTTATATTGAGCTATTACAAAATCCTATAATACTTCAGGCAATAGTGACTGCTGCATTTGCTTATTCGATTATGTCTTTTTTAATGACTGCAACACCAATTAGTATGTACAAAATGCATGGATTTACATTAGGCTCAACTAGTATTGTGATCCAATCACATATTATAGGAATGTTTTTACCTTCATTAATAACTGGTTCATTGATTAAAAAATATGGTCAT
>JALRFB010000311.1 GCA_023256555.1 Sediminibacterium sp.
AGATTCTCTAATTATAATACTATCTTTAGTAGTTCTTATACACTTATCCGGGTACTTTTCGCAATAATCTATAATCCTTTTATAAGGATCGCATCCAGTAAGTAAAACCACTAAAGCAGCTATTATAATTTTACTTTTCATTTTTAGGATCTTTTACCAGCATCAATACTACACCACTACCGATAAAAGCTGTGAGTTCAGTTAGTGTAGCTTTTTCGTACCATACAAAAATAAGCCCGGCTATAATTAAGCCAAGGCCTAGTAAAGTAGTTTTCCAGTTTTTAAATATGCGATCTATCATTTATTACGGCCTTTCCACATTCTAATAATTCCCATGATAGAAAGTACAGTAGCTGCAATAAACGATAGCGCCTGCAATAGCGGCATAATCTCTACGGCTAGCCCGGTAATCCAAGCTAGCCAAGCGCCTACTATTGAGTTTTCAGTATTGCTATCGAGTTTCATTTTCTTGTATTTCACCAAATTTAATATCGTCAAGCTCTAGAATTTTATCTAAAGCTTTTACAATATTATTAACTTCATTTAAGCCATAACATCCCTTTTTAATAGCTATGTCTAAAGCTTCTACTAATACCTGTTTTGCTGTTTGTAGTTCCATATTGTTTAATTTATTAAGCCCAAGGTAAAGGAGTTACTTCTGGAGTAGGTTCTGGTTTTTTTTGTGTT
>JALRFB010000312.1 GCA_023256555.1 Sediminibacterium sp.
CGATTGGGCGACTGCCGAAGCCCTTGCGTTTGGTTCTCTACTTGAAGAGGGTTACTCAGTCAGGTTATCCGGCCAAGATTGCGGAAGAGGAACTTTCAGTCAAAGACATTCAGTTTTAAGAAATCAAGAAAGTCACGAAAGATACATTCCTTTAAATAATATCTCAAAAGAACAAAAAAAATTTGAAGTTATAGATAGCTTACTTTCTGAATTTGCTGTTCTCGGTTTTGAATTTGGCTACTCACTTTCAGAACCAGATACATTAGTTTTATGGGAAGCACAATTTGGTGACTTTGCAAATGGTGCGCAAATCATAATTGATCAATTTATTATGTCTGGTGAAGCAAAATGGGGAAGAGCAAGTGGGCTTGTTTTATTATTACCTCATGGATATGAAGGTCAAGGTCCAGAACATTCATCTGCGCGATTGGAAAGATATTTACAAATGTGTGCTCAGGACAATGTTCAGGTTGTTAATTGCACAACACCAGCAAATTATTTCCATGCTCTTAGAAGGCAAATGCATAGAGATTTCAGAAAACCTTTAATTATAATGACCCCAAAATCTCTGCTAAGACACAAACAATGTGTGTCATATTTAGATGATTTTACAAAAGAGAACACCTTTCACAGAGTACTACCTGATAGAGCGTATAATAAAGATT
>JALRFB010000313.1 GCA_023256555.1 Sediminibacterium sp.
TGATGAATATTTAAAAGATCCTAGTAAATTTAAGATGGGTTATAATAAACAAAAATTTATAAACACAAAAAGACCACCAAGTAGATTTGGAGACCCAGATTATGGAAAAAAATATTGGAATGATTATTGGCGTAGATGGGGAAGGTTTAGTGCTACGAGTGGTTTAGTAGCTGCACAAGGATTAGCACATACAAGTGTTGAATGGTATTTAAAACCAGCAATGAAAGAAGCTATACCTAGAGATGATGTAGACAAAAAAATAAAAGAAACTATTCATAAATTAGGTACAACCTACCAAAAGGTAATAAACCAATTTGGTGGAGATATTAATAATAAATCTGACATTGAAAAATTTGAACGAGCTTGGTTTTCACCTGAATTTAAATCTAAAGAATTTGGAGTAGAAGTTAATGGATGGCGACCAGAAATAGATATTAACACACATATTATTAACGTAGAACCATTACCTTGTGAATATTTAGGTAGTTTAAAACAACAAGAATGGAATTTGAGGTGTAAACCAACAAAAGACGGACCACGATAAAAGATGGGGTTTTTCTTTGACAAGGGTTTTCAATATGATTTATAATATTTATAATGTAATAGGGTTGTGGTTCAACCTTAAAACAAAAACATTATGAAAAGAGTAATTGTAATTCTT
>JALRFB010000314.1 GCA_023256555.1 Sediminibacterium sp.
ATTAGGAAAACAATTGGTTGCAGCCTATGTTGTAGGAATGGCATTAGATCCTGCAACATATACTTCCTTAAAAGCATGTGAAAAGCCAAATGAGACGGGTTGTATTTGTGCATGGCGCACTTTTATGGAAGGGTACCAAGAGCCCTTTGTTGATAAGGAAAAATTTAAGTCAATAGTGACAAATCCGCTTTCTTGGAGCAATGAAAATACAAAAGTGGATAGAACTTTTAACGAAGGATCTTTACTGTATAATTTTAATAAAGTAATTCCAAAAGTGGCAGGAGCTATTAATCACGAGGGTGTGTTGTGGACACCAAAGCCTCATTTCTTAGGCAATGTTTTTATTAAAACCAAAAACTATCATATTGCAGATTATAACTTTTACTATAGCAGTATAAGAAAAAATGCAGCAATGCGTGTGAGTAGTTATTTTGAGAAAACAAAAACGAATGCAACGCATTAAAGCGTAGTTTTAATTACCTACAACACTCAAAAATTTAATTCGCATAATTTTTAATTGCTCCCAAGTGTAATCGTTATCACTTAATTCCTGCTGTGCAATTTGCAAAGAAGAGGTTTCGCAATTATTAAAATATTCAAGGATTTCTTCTTGATCATATTCATCCAACCATTCGTCTATCGCGTAATCTAAATTTAATTT
>JALRFB010000315.1:0-515 GCA_023256555.1 Sediminibacterium sp.
TCTTCATAATCCCTAGAGACCAAAACATTAGTATTCCTTGTTGTTTTAGATGTTGCCAACTTGTCTATTTTAATGCCTTCTTTACTCAAAATATCTTCAAGTTTGTTTTTAAGGTCAATTTCAAATATCATGAGGTTCTTTTGAGTGAAAGTCTGCTATTCGATGAATCTATCAAACTCTTTGTTCACAATAACATGCAGCCGGATAAGTTTAGTCTCATTAACTGGTGTGCCATCCTGATTGTGGAGGCCTACACCTGTCTCTAATTAGTTCTTCTGAATGAACTTTTGGACCAAGATATCCTTAAGGTAGCCCTTTCGACTAGTCTATTTTTCCTGGATGCTGCTCGATTGCTTTTTCTTATCGAAAGTTCCTCTTAATTGCAAAATTGCCTATTGTCCCTACATCGCCATTGTTTAAATTTTAAAATAAATGAATATGAATAATAATCATAAATACGAAAATTAAATAAAATTTGAATTTTTTCAAAGAAAAGGGGTTTTGGGGTTTTGGGG
>JALRFB010000315.1:525-659 GCA_023256555.1 Sediminibacterium sp.
GAAAGTTCCTCTTAATTGCAAAATTGCCTATTGTCCCTACATCGCCATTGTTTAAATTTTAAAATAAATGAATATGAATAATAATCATAAATACGAAAATTAAATAAAATTTGAATTTTTTCAAAGAAAAGGGG
>JALRFB010000316.1 GCA_023256555.1 Sediminibacterium sp.
AGAGGAGCTGATTGGTTTGCGTCTTTTGGAAGACCAAAAAATAGAGGAACAAAAATTTTTTGTATTTCAGGGAATGTTAACAATCCTTGCACTGTTGAGGAAGAAATGAGCATACCTTTAAAAGATTTAATTGAAAAACATGCTGGTGGAGTTACAGGGGGTTGGGACAATCTTCAAGCTGTTATTCCAGGTGGATCTTCGATGCCTTTATTGCCAAAAAGAGTTTGCGAAACAATATTAATGGATTTTGATTCTTTGATAGAAGCTAAGAGTGGACTTGGGACAGCAGGCATTGTTGTCATTGATAAATCGCAAGATATTGTTAAATGCATTTCTAGAATCGCAAGATTTTATAAACACGAAAGTTGTGGACAATGTACTCCTTGCAGAGAGGGTTCTGGATGGATGTGGAGGATGCTAGAAAGAATTGGAAGAGGAGAGGCTGACATTGCTGAAATAGATATGTTGATGGATGTTACCAAGCAAATAGAAGGTCATACAATTTGTGCATTTGGCGAAGGTTCCTCATGGCCAGTACAAGGTTTGTTAAGACATTTTAGAAAAGAAATGGAAGAAAAGTGTAATGCCTAAAGTTAAAGTAGATGGGATAGAAATTGAAGTTGAGAATGGAACTACAGTTTTGCAGGCTTGCGAAATAG
>JALRFB010000317.1 GCA_023256555.1 Sediminibacterium sp.
AAAATCTACACCGGGATACATCTTCTTCAAACACATACCATCTTTAAGAGAGGAAACAATGAACAATGTAGAATTTCCGCCAAGTTGCTCACTACCCTGTACGTAATCTTTTACTTTTAAGAATTTTTTCTTCTGTACTTTAGGCTGATAGATTTTAACTAGAGTACCATCTTTCTTGAAGTAACCATATATATTAGAGCCCTCAATATTTAAGACTTTATATATACCGTCCTCTTCTTTAAACATAGTATAAGTACTTAGAGGTTTTACATTATAGTGTTCTAGCATTTTAGAACCTATTCCGTATTTACTCCAAAAACTTTTATCTAGTGTATTCCACTGCCGTATCTCATATCTATCTACTTTGTATTTATTGTACTGCTTAAATACTTGTAAGTCATATCCGCCATTATTATGCAATACAAACTCATTGTAATCTCTTACAATTTTATGCATTGTGTTTAAGCGGGTATCTATACCAAGTATCTGCTGTACTAAATCAATACAATCACCACCCTTATCTGTAGAGAAATCTTTGTAATAGTATTTATCTTTATCTTTCTTAAAATAAATACACATACTGGGCGTTCTCTCACTAGGATTGAAGATAGATTTAATCTTAATGTCTTGACCAGTTAAC
>JALRFB010000318.1 GCA_023256555.1 Sediminibacterium sp.
AATTAAATCTGTTTTTGCTGCTAAAAAAAGCGGCTTAATTTGTATTTCAGATGACTCAGGTCTTGAGGTTGATGCTTTAGATAAACGGCCTGGAATTTTTTCTGCACGTTGGGCAGGAAAAACTAAAAATTTTGACATTGCTATAAAAAAAATTTTTAATTTATTAAATAAAATTAAAAAATTAAATTCTAAAGCTCGTTTTATTTGTGCTATTTCAATAGCATTTCCAAATGGAAAATCCTTCGAATTTCAGGGCAAAGTTGAAGGAAAAATTTCTTTCCCAGCTCGAGGTAAAAAAGGATTTGGGTATGATCCTATTTTTATAGCGAAGGGGAAGAAAAAAACTTTTGCACAGATGAATAAAAAAGAAAAAAATTTAATATCTCATCGGTTTGATGCTTTTAAAAAGATAAAAAAATATTTTAAATTTTCTTAAACTTTTTATCCTCAATTTTGTAAAGAAATAACTCTCTGTTTGTTTTATTTTCTTTTATTGTGAATGAGCCAGTTTTACCTTTGTAAGAACCATTAAACATAGAAGCTTTGAGTTCAGGGTCACTATTTGAAAACCATATTGATGCAATCAGTGGGATAATATCAAATGTAAGCGATTCAAGATGGTAAATATTT
>JALRFB010000319.1:0-308 GCA_023256555.1 Sediminibacterium sp.
AAATCAGTTCGATTATTAAAGAGAGAATTGATAACTTTGAATTAAATGTAGATGTAAACGAAACTGGTAAGATTATATCTTATGCAGATGGTATTGCTCAAGTTTACGGTCTTAAAAATGTTATGGCTGGTGAGATGGTTGAGTTTGAGAACGGTGAAAAAGGTATGGCTGCAAACTTAGAAGAGTCTTCAGTTGGTATCGTTGTTCTTGGTAAAGGTACTGGTCTTAGAGAAGGAACTTCTTGTAAAAGATTGGGAGAACTTCTTGAAGTTCCAGTTGGTGAAGCACTAGTTGGTAGAGTTGTTAAT
>JALRFB010000319.1:318-630 GCA_023256555.1 Sediminibacterium sp.
AATTGATGGTAAAGGTGCAATTAATTCAACTGAAACAAGATATGTTGAAGAAAAAGCTCCTGGAATTATGTCAAGAAAATCTGTTCATGAGCCATTACAAACTGGTATTAAAGCTATTGATGCATTAGTTCCAATTGGAAGAGGGCAAAGAGAGCTTATTATTGGTGATAGACAAACTGGTAAGACAACTGTTGCTATTGATACAATTCTTAACCAAAAAGGTGAAAATGTTATTTGTATTTATGTTGCAATTGGACAAAAATCATCTTCTGTTGCTTCAGTTGTAAGAACACTTGAAGAAGCTGGAGCTAT
>JALRFB010000031.1 GCA_023256555.1 Sediminibacterium sp.
ATTTATCGCTGCCTCGATAGTAACAGGTGTTATTATTGTAATTGTGCTATTTCAATATATAGATTCCCCCAAAGAAAAGTTGTTACGTCAACAAAATCAAGCCTATAAGGAAAGTTATAGTGTTCTACAAGAACGCGTAAAACAATTGGAGCTGCAAATGAACGAATTAGAGAACAGAGATAATGATGTTTACCGTTCCATTTTCGAAGCAGATCCAATTCCAGATAGTGCTCGTGTGAAAGTGATGGAAGCTAAAAAAGAAGTACAATTAATACAAAATCTCAGCAATTCGGATTTATTAGAAACGATGGTGGGTCAATTAAATAATTTAAGTTTAAGAATGGCATACCAAACCAAATCATTTTCTGAGATTACCGATATGGTGAAGAATAAAGAGAAACTTTTGAAAGCCATACCCGCCATTCAGCCGGTAAATAATAAGAATTTAAATCGAGTAGCTTCAGGTTTTGGTTATAGAGTTGATCCTTTGTATAAAGATTATAGATTACATGCCGGCTTAGATTTTGCAGCCCCTTCTGGAACACCTATTTATGCAACTGCAGATGGTGTAGTCCAAGCAGCTGGATTTAATACAGATGGCTACGGAAATAAAGTAGTGATTAATCATGGATATGGTTATCAAACTTTATATGGTCATATGGTTAGGGTTAAAGCAAGGGTAGGACAAAGCGTAAAACGTGGCGAAGTTATTGGATATATTGGAAGTACTGGTAAAAGTACTGGGCCACATTGTCACTATGAAGTAATCAAACGTGGCCAAAAAGTTGATCCTGTTTATTATTTCTACAATGATTTGACTCCTGCACAATTCGATAGAATCTTAAAAGCTGCAGCTACGAATAAGCAAAGTTTAGATTAGCTTTATTAGCTACTATGGTCGGAAATTATTTTCCAAACTCCATTGATTCTTTTGAAAATTAAAGTAAAATGACCACTGGCATTTCCTACTTTTCTATCTAACATGAATTTCCCAATTACAAAATAGTGGTCTTTTTCTATTGATTGAACACTTATTATATCAAAGTTTAAAGTGCCCATATAATCTTTATTGGGATAATTTTTCTGATAGTTATGTAAGGTATTATTATATCCATAAGTTGGTCCATTCTTTCCAATAAACACTAAACTGTCATTTTCCCAATAGCCCTGCATAAAACCTGGAATATCGCCTTTGTTCCAAAAACTAATTTGATCTGCTAACATTTTTCTAATGATTTGTTCGTCTTTGGATTGTGCATTACTACTTATGGCTATAAGGATACATGCAAATAGGATAATTTTTTTCATATGCTTTTATTAAGGCTATTCTAAATTACATAAAACAGATTAAATTGCGCTATGTCTTACAAACAACATTTACAAAAGGATAAGCATCTAGCATTGCTTTTAGAAGAGGATACCCATATTTTAGTAAAAAGAAAAAATACTGCTATACGTTTAATCGCTAGTATTATTAGTCAGCAACTTAGTACTCAGGTGGCCAAAATAATTTTTACAAGATTTTTAGATTTGTATGGAGGCAAAGAGCCTAGTTGTGACAAGGTATTAGCAACGGATCCATTGTTACTTAAAGGGATTGGGTTAAGCAATGCCAAAGTAAACTATGTGCAAAATGTGGCACAATTTTTTAAAGAGAATAAAATTACTGACGCGCAATTGTACAAGATGTCTCCTGAAGAAGTCATTGAATTGCTTACTCAGATCAAAGGAGTTGGAAGATGGACGGTGGAAATGTTATTGATGTTTAGTTTAGGACATGAAGATGTTTTTGCAGTTGATGATTTAGGCATACAGCAAGCGATGATTAGATTATACAAAATTAAGTATGAATCTAAAAAAGAGCTTCGTGAAAAAATGATTAAAAAATCTCAGTCTTGGGCTCCTTATAAAACCTATGCTTGTTTGCATTTGTGGAAATGGAAAGATACTAAAGCACCTGTATAAAATTAAGCAGAGTTTCTAGCGGCATTAATAATACCAAACATAGTTCTAGTTAGCAATTTCTCGTATGCATTTTTTGTTTCTGTTGCCAATGCTTCTTCTTGCATTTTACCCAATGCATATTGTTGTATCGTCAATAATGGTAAAACAATTCTATCTCTTAATAAAATAGAATGTTTACCCACAGTATCATTTTCCATTAAACTTTTTCCTCCACTTAATTCAAGATATAGTTGAGTAGTTAATAAGAATTCATTTTTTATATCATTCCAAATACCTGTAAATTCAGGATCCTTGTCAATATATTTAGTGATGGCAAAATTGGATTTCACCATACTCATCATACTATTATCAATCAATGTTCTAAAGAAGGCGATATTGTTAAATAATGATTGAACATCTTTCCACATTCCTTTTTCTTTAAGAACCTGTAAGGCGGTTCCTACCCCATAATAGCCTGGAACATTTTGTTTTAATTGACTCCAACTTCCTACAAAAGGAATTGCTCTAAGGTCCTCAAATTTTAGAGAATTTCCAGCGCCTCTTTTTGCTGGCCTGCTAGCAATATTACTTTTACTATAATAATTGAGAGGACTAAATTTTTGTAAATAAGGTAGAAATAAGGGGTTTTCTTTTAATTTCTGATAACTTGCATAACTGGTATTGCCTAGCTCTTCCAGTATCAATCTGTCTTGAGCTGATAATTGTAATTTAGTATCAGCGAATAATTCATGACTAACCCCTGCGCTTAATAATTGCTCTAAATTATATTGAGCAGATTGTATAGTTCCAAATGTGGAAGTGATGGTTTGACCTTGAACGGTTAATTGTATTTCTTCATTTTCAATTTGATTGCCCATAGATGCATAAAACTGATGAGTTTTACCACCGCCTCTAGAAGGTGGTCCACCACGGCCATCAAAGAAACTTACCACTATATTATTTTTTCTTGAAATTGCAGTGAGTACTTCTTTTGCTTTATATATTCCCCAATTCGCTTGTAAATATCCTCCATCCTTGGTGCCATCGCTAAATCCCAACATAATAGGTTGGTGATTTTTTCTAGCTTTTAAATGAGCTGCATATAGAGGATGCTGATATAAAGTATCCATTATTGTTTCTGAAGCTGCTAAATCGTCAATGGTTTCGAACAATGGCACAATATCAATATTGCTAATATTTTCATTGATGCCACAAAGACGAATTAAGGCATATAGCTCCATTACATTCACTGCAGTTTGACAATTACTAATTATGTATCTATGACAACCTGCTTCTCCATTCATTGCTTGAACAGTCTGTATAGCGTAAATGCTTTCAATTGTATCTTTTGTAATGGTTTCTGTAAAATCTGCTGGGTTTATTTTTCCTTCGATAGATGCTAATAGATTCAGTTTATCTGTTTCACTTAATGTATCGTAATTAGCAGGTAAAACCCCCGTGTCTTTTAATACTTTATGGTGTATTCTGCTATCCTGTCTAATATCTAAAGACCCAAAATGGGTTCCAAATATTTTTACTTTATTTAATAAGCTTTCTAGTTTGTTTAAATACAATGAATGGTCTTCCTGAATTAATTTTTGTCTAATAGTAGTAAGACTTCCGATAATTTCTTCACTTGAAATAGGGCTACTATCTTCAGGTCTGAATACGTTTTCGTACAATCTCGCTTCCAAACCACTCAAGATAGTGTCTACACCTGCAAAAGTAAGTTTACGTTTTAGTTTTCTTACATCTCTATAATAACAAACTATACTGCTACTTCTTAGTAATTCTGCCACTTTAATTGTGGTAGCAGCATTTACAAATGGATTCCCATCTCTATCACCACCAGGCCAGAAACCCAATTCAATAAAAGGGTTAGCAGCTTCGTAATCATTATCAAATACATTTCTAACAATAGTATCGTAAATATTACCCACTGCATTATAAAAAACATTTTCTAAATACCACATCAGAGTTTGTGCTTCGTCTGTAGGAGTTGGTTGTTTTTTATTAAAAAAAGGAGTTAGTCCTAGTTGTTGAATATATTGATTAATTGTATGGTAATCGTTCTTTGCAATCGCATCGCCCATATCATGAATGATCCCTAAAACATTGGCAGGATAAAATTGAGTAGGATGTGCAGTTAATACAATCCTTACCTTAAAATCTTTTAATTTATTTTTTAAAGCCTGTGTTTTTCCAGAAAAGTTTGCTTCTCTGATGAGTGCTTTTAAGCTTCCTGTACCTTCGATATCGTTTACAGATGTAAAAGCAGCGTCTTCAATTGCGTCAAATAACACCACTTGTCTTTCCATGTATTGCACATATTTAAACAAGTGATCTATTTTTTCTTTTTCTGAATCTACAGCAGTATGCTGCTTAAAAAAGTAATCTATAATTTCTACTGGTGACTTACTCTTTGCATAACCTTCTTCGCAGGTTTGTAACATAATAGGTAATAATGCACCAACATTCGCTATACCAGAATAGGGTAGTGCTGCAAATAAACTATTATAGATAATGTATTTGTCCGATACATTTCTTCTGAATTGAATAGAATAATTATTGGTGGAATTGGACATCATCTTGGACTAAAGGTACAAAATATTTGTCAGCATCCTCTGAAACCCTTGCCAGTATTGATTCCTAATGAATGTTTGTTTTAATGAATTTGAGCAGCTTTCCATGTAGGATGACTAATATCATGATAAAAAGCAAATTGCCAACCTGCATTATTTCCTTCTTCCCACCAAGTTTGTCTCCATTGCATGGCTTTTTTACCATCCATATCATATTTGGCAACAAACCTTGAACGCATTTGTTGTAATTGGGGAGCTTCGTCGCCACCAAAAAAGATGGTCTCTCCTTGCTCTTTAAACCATGCTACTTGATGAAATTTACTATGTCCAGCACTTAATTGATAAAATATATTTTGATCAATTTGTCCTTCATCTTCTAATAGCCATTCAACTCCACTAAATTCTTTAAATAATTCAATATGTTCTGGAATATAAGATGATTTGCCACCTTCCATGGCAAATTCAAATTCTCTTTTTTGAATATAATGTTTTGCATAAGGGAAGCTGATAAATCTTTGTTGACTTAAAGGGTCTACATATGTTAGTCCACCCGAATGGTCTTTATGTAAATGACTCATGAATACTTTGGTGATACTTGATGGATCAATACCTAAAGACATTAGGTTTTCATGAATTTGTAATTTGCCTGAAGCATTCATATAACCTAAGCCAGTATCTAGTAAAATGATGTCCTTTTCAGTTACAATTACAAAAGGTTGTATCTCAACCAAAATACTTCCTTTTGGTCTTTCTTGTAAATTTTCAATACTTGTATTAAAAGGTACAAAAACCTTTGTTTGATCTATCGTAAAACTTCCTTCTGATAGGGGATAAATATGCATGGTGCAAATTTAAGTATTAACGAAGCACCATTTGTCTATCGGCGTCTAATCTTAATAAAATAAAGATGAGTGCTGTAAAAGTTAATAAGGATGATCCTCCATAGCTAATCAATGGCAATGGAATTCCCACTACAGGGAATAGTCCAATACACATACTTATGTTAACTGTAATGTGGAAGAAGAAAATTCCCACTACACTGTAAGCATATACCCTAGAGAATGTACTTCTTTGTCTTTCTGCAATTCTGATTAATCTAAACAGAAAAAATAAATAGAGCCCTAAGAATGTTGCAGTACCTACAAATCCAAATGCCTCACCCAAAGAGGTAAAAATAAAATCAGTGTGTTGTGCTGGAACATATTTTCCTCTGGTTTGGGTTCCTTTTAAAAATCCTCTTCCCCAAAAGCCTCCAGACCCAATGGCGATTTTACTTTGCTTTACATTATAATCATCAGGCTTTCTACTTTTCTTGCCACTTGTGGCTATACTTGCACTTGCTTTTTTATTTAAACTACAATCATATTCTTTGCCCACCATACTGTAAATACGAGTACTTTGATAACATTCAAATACATTATTAAAAATATAAGGTACCACGAATCTAACTGTTCCAAAACAAATAGCCCAAATGCCTATTACTAATAAAATGGTATTCTTGTTTCTCTTGAACCTTTTAATCATGGTCAAGATAATAATTGCTGCAATCACTGAAAGAATAATGGCTAAAACACTTGGTTCTAAAAGCAGTGTGGCAATGACTAATATCGCAAATGATAAACCAATTACTAATATAGCTGCAGGTAAACCTTCTCTATACATAGCAAAAAGAAAAGCACTATACACCAAAGCTAATCCTAACTCATGTTGCATGATAGATAAGATTGCGGGAAGGGCAATCATACCCCCAGCAATTAAATGCGATTTTAATTTACTAAAATCAGTTTCTGGTTTGGAGATAAATTTTGCCAAAAACAAAGCAGTAAATATTTTACACAATTCTGCAGGTTGTAGATTGAATCCTCCAGCAATAGGAATCCAACTCTTTGAACCATTGATATTTTTACCAAGAACAAATGTGGCTAGCATTAATAAAATACCTCCTGCGTACATTATATTGGCTAGTGCAGTAAACACCTTACTATCCATTAATAGAATAAAGATGCCAATAAAACTACAGAAGATGGCGAAATAGAATTGTTTGCTGTAATTGGTTTTGGCAGTAATAAAAGAAGTGCTCCAACTAGTATTAGGATTGTACTCTACCATATAAATACAAAGTATACCAATCGCAACCATGATCATGTATAAAATGATGACGGCTAAGTCTGTTCCTTTTGAAAAGTTATTTTGGTTAGAGCTGGTTGACATTGTTATTATTGGCCTTCTGTTTTATTTTGGGTGGTTTCTGGGTTGGCTTTTTCTTTACAAACTTCTTTTTTGAATTATTTAAGGCCGAATCTTTGTTATATTTTGGTAAGGCGGTTGGAAGAGTTGGTGTAGATTTTTTATTATTTGTATCAGTTTTAATTGTGTCTTTTGTAATTTTCACTGGTACTGCATCTGAAGCCAACATCTCCATATCCCAAACGTCTGATAATTCATCATTATTGTATTCTAATGGTGTCAAATACGCAGATTTATTATTACGCACATACCAATCTTTAATTGCTTGCGGCATTAAATCTACTTTAGATAAATTATCCGCCTTTAATTTACTTTCAGGAGTTAATGTGTCGTTTAAATATTTCTCCATCATCAAAGTAGCAATTGGACCTGCCCAGGTTGCACCATAACCTGCATTTTCTACAATCACTGCTACAGCAATTTTTGGATTATCTTTTGGTGCAAAGCAAACAAACAATGAATGGTTTTTACCGTGTGGATTTTGAGCCGTACCGGTCTTTGCACAGTATTCATGTCCAGGTACTTTAATAAATGCTGCAGTTCCATACATAGTTACATCATGCATTCCTTCTTTGATCACTTTAAAAATACTGGATGGAATATTGGTTACTTTTTGTTTGGTTCTATACTTCTCTAATAAAGCAGCATCTTGTTCATTTTCATCTTCGATGCTATCCACAAAATGTGGAGTGTAATAGAATCCTTCATTCGCTATAAATGCCATACTATTGGCTAATTGTAATGGAGTAGCGGTCATTCTATCTTGACCAATACCCAAGGTTAACATATAACAACTATTCCAGTATTTTGGATTACCAAAATCTCTATTGTATTGTGCAGTATCTGGAATATTTGCTTTGTTTTCACTAGGCAAATCCACTCCTAATTTTCTACCAAAGCCAAATGAATTCATGTAATCTTTCCATTTCAAATAACCTGTTTTGGCATTCTTGTATTTTGGATTGTCTATGGCCATTCTAAATACTTGTAAGAAATAGGAGTTACAAGAATTGGCCAATGCTAATTGCAAGTTGGCAGCATGACCTGCATTATGGTGTTCACATTTTCTAGGATCACCACAAGCACCATATAAACCAAAGCAGTTATATCCATAAGAGGGAGTAATTAATCCCTCGTCTAAAGCAATAATGGCACCCAATGGTTTAAAAGTAGAACCAGGAGGATATTGTCCTTTAATGGCTCTATTATAAATTGGTCGAGCAGTATCTAATAATAATCTACCAATGGTTTTTCTTCTTTTATTTCCGGTTAATAAATTTGGATTATAGCCCGGACTAGATGCCATCGCAATGATGCCTCCTGTTTTTGGATTAATGGCAACAGCACTTCCAATTTTATGTTGTAATAATTTTTCAGCTAATTGTTGTACTTCTACATCCATGCTTGTATATATGTTTCGACCAGCTATAGCCAATGTGTCGTAAATCCCTTTTTCATAAGCACCTTGAATTTTTCCTTTATTGTCTCTCAAAAATCTGGTAACGCCTCGTTGTCCCATTAATATAGGCTCGTAAAATCTTTCAAGTCCAGTCATGCCTGCATAATCACCCATTTCATATCCTTCAGCTGCATGTTTTTGTAAAAAGTTGACATCCACTTCGGCAACATATCCTAATACATGAGCTGCAGTGTTATAAGGGTAAGAT
>JALRFB010000320.1 GCA_023256555.1 Sediminibacterium sp.
GTATAATTTTTTATTATATATTAAATTAAAATATTTTTTTTTATCATAAAAACATTTTTATATATAGATTTGATATTTAGAATTTAAAATATAAACAAATAGAATGAATAGCATTGAAAGAACTTCAAAACAAGATCGTTTTCAGGGACACGATTATTATTTAATGGATGAGCTATTAACAGATGAGCAAAAAATGGCTCGAGATTCTGTTCGAGAATGGGTTAAACAAGAGGTATCGCCAATAATCGAAGACTGTTATGATAGAGCTATTTATCCTAAGAGTCTCATAAAGGGTTTAGGTGAATTAGGTGCATTTGGGCCGAGTCTTCCTGAGAAATATGGATGCGCTGGTACTGATGAAACAACTTATGGATTAATGATGCAAGAATTAGAAAGAGGAGATTCCGGAATTCGATCTGCTGCTTCTGTACAAGGTTCTCTTGTGATGTATCCGATATACAAATATGGTAGCGAAGAACAAAAAAACAAATATTTACCAAAACTCGCTAAGGGTGAATTAATTGGTTGTTTTGGGTTGACGGAACCTAACCATGGCTCCGACCCTGGTTCAATGATTACCAATATCAAATCTGATGGTACTGATTATATATTAAATGGTTCGAAGATGT
>JALRFB010000321.1 GCA_023256555.1 Sediminibacterium sp.
ATCTTATCAACGAAATTGTTGTAGGTGAAGAGTCGGATATAGACTTAAATGGCATTAGAAAAAGTCATTTTGAGTTGTATTTAGATGCGATGAAACAATGCGGTGCAGACGCTTCTAAAATTGAAATTTTTACAGATGTATTAAAAAATACTGGCAACTTTCCCGCTGCTTATTTAGCTTCAGCAACGCCAAAAGAAGCAAAAGATTTTGTTGACTTTACTTTCAAAATTATTGAAAGTGGTAAAGACTATTTGCAATCTGCTATTTTTACCTTTGGTCGCGAAGACCTAATACCAGGCATGTTTATCTCTATAATAAATGAAATGCACAAGAACTTCCCTGACGATATTTCTATTTTTAAATATTATATAGAAAGACATATTGAAGTGGATGGCGACCACCATAGCCATCTTGCAATAGAAATGACAAGCAATCTTTGTAAAGACAACGAACAGTATTGGCAAGAAGCAGAAGAGGCAGTTATTCATTCTTTACAACAACGAATTGAATTGTGGAACGGTGTATACAGACAGTTGACAGAAAAATAAAGATGTTAGCAGAATTGTTGTAGTGGCTGATGAAAATATAATTTTGTAAAAAGCCCAAACACTATTTTAATT
>JALRFB010000322.1 GCA_023256555.1 Sediminibacterium sp.
TGGTTTTTGGTGTTGATGTTAACTTGCTAGCAAAGAAAATGATTTCAAAGAATCGTAAAAAATATCGCAATGTCGAGGATATTGTTGCCGATTCTATCGGAGATGCTAGTGTAACCTTCGATCCCACAAAAGGAATCACATTTGATTCCTACTGTTGGAAGATTTTTAATAATCAATCCGTCAACTTTTTGCGTAAGTCCGATGTTCGATCAAATCATGTTAGTATAAACGGTGAAGAAAATATCGATATGATCGATAAGGGAGAAGACTTAGTTAGCCAAGTCGCAAGTAATGCCAAGGAACTTTTCGAGCTTGGGTATATAAGCGAGCTAGAACACAATATAATCATACTTAAGTCACATAGATATGAAAACCAAGAAATAGCCCAAAAGTTAGGGCTATCTAATGGAAGGGTATCTCAGATTTGGTCTGAGATCCAAGAGGCCCTTGCTGAATAGGGGCCTTAGGCCCTACAATGGCTTGCCATCGAAAGATGGTAAGCCGGGCCGATAGGCCAAAAATAAAAAATACCTGTTTGTCTTACTAAGACCAACGGGCTTAGGGAAGGTATGTATATACCCCTAGGCCCAATAGTCGGTATTACCTAATCTAACCA
>JALRFB010000323.1 GCA_023256555.1 Sediminibacterium sp.
AAAAGAAGCAAAATGGGGCTAATTGCATCAAAATTTGCAGATTTTATTTATTTAACTGACGATAATCCAAGAAGAGAAAATCCTAAGACAATTAGAAATCAAATAGTTAAGGGTATCAAACAAAAGAAAAAATTAATTGAGATTGCAAGTAGAAAAATAGCAATTTCAAGATGTATTAACGATCTTCACAGCGGTGAAATTGCAATTGTAGCAGGCAAGGGTCACGAAAAGACTCAAGAATATAAAGATATGAAATTTTATTTTTCAGATCGAGAAGAAATTTTAAATTGCATAAACATTAAAAATAAAAAATTATTTAATGATCTTAGGTTAAATATTATTCAAGAAAAAACAAAATTATTACCTAAGAAGCTTAAAATTAAAAAAATATCAATTAATTCTAAAGATTTAAAAAAAAATGATATTTTTTTTGCAATCAAGGGCAAAAAAAATGATGGAAGCAAGTTTGTTAATGAAGCTTATAGAAAAAAATCATCCATGATGATTACACATAAATTGGATAAAGTCATACCTTTATCTAAACAAATTAGGGTAAATGATACTCTTAATTTTTTAACAGAGTGTGCAACAGACTATAGAAAAAATTTAAATA
>JALRFB010000324.1 GCA_023256555.1 Sediminibacterium sp.
CTTAACATACGAGGAGAACCTATGGTAAACACACGTGAAGATGCTGATAGGTTTCAAAGTCTATACAACATAAAAGTTTTAAGTTAATGATTACAAAGGAAGAATTACAACGTAGATTTGATTTATTTCATCAAGGATATTGGGAGATACCTGACGGTTTAGACACAAGTAATTTTGATTTTGATTGGCGCCCTGATTATTACGATAGACCTTATATACATCAATTTGGTACACAACATCAAAAAACAGGCGGACCAAGATTTGTAATACCTGACAATGAAGGTATCAAATATCAGAGTTTTCAACATGCAATTAAGTTACCCGACATAAACAATAGATGTTGGCGTCCATTGTTACCTAATGTAAGAATAGATTATAGTTGGCACCCTGATGAAACTGAACCACCTTACATTTATGTATTTGGTAATCAATGGTATGATAGTATTGGTATGCCTAGTATGCAATATAGAGTTAAAGGGGCAACTGATAAAAAATATATGATAAATGAAAGAGCAGAGATTATTATAGACAGTGTTTTATATAATGATTCAATTTATGATGCTGTTTTAAATCATAATTTTATCACAGATTATACTCACTTTAGAAAAACATT
>JALRFB010000325.1 GCA_023256555.1 Sediminibacterium sp.
ATCTCTGTGTTCAATATACTTCTTGATCCCAAAATTTGTCACCAAAGCCAAATTCTTGATCAGAGTTATAGTTGAAACCGCAAAGGATATAAGTTTAATTCCAGAATTCCACCCCGTTTAATTATTATTACTAGCTTAAATAATAATTTGAGGGATTGTTTCAAGAACAGTTTCGATTAGAATCTGAACCCTATAGCTGTTTTCGATATTGAAAAACTGGAATTGATCTTGCTTCCTAAACTTGTCGGAGATGTGTCGATTGTATTCTTCACTTCCTCCCATGACCTTGAACTGGTGGAGTATCGCATAAAGTATGCCGTATGGCATCCTGTTCTTTTTCTCTTGCTTTTCGAGGCTTTGATGGGCTCCGACATAAACGGTATACATAAAGAGATACCAAACTGGCTAAAAGACAATGAATGTAACGCATGCACTCCTCACACTGCCTTTGGCAAACTGGACATTTGAGCAATAGAGCATGTCTGTGAGCCAGTCTAGGATGCCGAGAGCAATTCCCGACCATATAATCAAGTCACTAACCGTGAATTTTAAACCCATTTTTCAAATTATAAAATAATTCTCAAAGGAAAGGGGTTTTGGGGTTTTGGGG
>JALRFB010000326.1 GCA_023256555.1 Sediminibacterium sp.
ATAGTGATAAAGCTATGAGTGAAGCCTGTGCCAGTTTTGGAGTAGCTATTAAAGAATATACCGCAGCACCCATTTTTATGTCTGATCAACATACAGGCGCACATGAATGGTTAATTGAATTTGAAAACGAGCCTGCTGATTTACATGCATTCACTGTTGCTTTAGATCAAAATTTGAAAGCGGTGAACAGCGATTATGAAGCAAAACGACATAAAGATATTGCCTTAGGTTTGCCACAAATAACAAGCGTTAAAAAAGGTTGTTTTCATACTTGGTTGAAACAAAAAGGGAAATTAGGAGGACAACATAAAGTACCAAGATTATCAAATGAGCGTCATTTTATTGAAGAAATAAAAAAAGTGAATCAGGCTTTATAAAATAAATACATGACAGAAATTTTGGGGTGGGTAGCAACTGCATTGGTATTATTATCATTTACGATTCATAATATGCGTAAATTAAGATTAGTAAATATGTTGGGCTGCATATTGTGGATAGTATATGGTTTTATTTTAATGATCAAACCCGTTATCTTTGTAAATATGAGTATACTCATTATTCATAGTTATTGGTTGATAAAAAATAAAAGCAAATGAATCTATT
>JALRFB010000327.1 GCA_023256555.1 Sediminibacterium sp.
AGCATCATTTTGAGCTCAGAATTGGAGATGAGGAGGAAAAAGAGACCAGAGTGAAGCAGCCTCCGTAGAAAATCCACGTAGGAATCAATTCAGATTTTTTACCCCCAATTGGGGGCAAAAAAAGAGCTGATTTTGAAGGCAGACACAACACCTCGATCATGGCCGTACAACGCCCTAGTAGAGGCGATTCGAACACTGTAGAGACCAAATATCGACCCAAACATTTTAGGCGATGGTATTAGCTAAAGTTTGGTATGCCAACACTGGCTGTAGCTGCATAGGAACACTCCAAACTAATGCTCCCAAAACTGGCTTTTTTACCCCCATTTTGGCCCCCATTTTTGCCTGAATTACGGTTATCAAATCACATCACGATAGTTGACAAACTCCCGACACTCGACATGTCATTTCCAGAAGAGACACTATGCGTTGTTCGTTGTTCGGTGCGAAATCAGAACTACATGTTGTGGTGACAATACCCGTAGAGCTTCCCGACGCGACGGCATCACATGGACGAGCAACCTGTTTCTTCTGCAAGTATTTGTACTCTTCTTCTTGGCGTTCTTCTTCTCGTGATGATTTCGTTTTTTCGGAAGAAT
>JALRFB010000328.1 GCA_023256555.1 Sediminibacterium sp.
AGCAACAAATGGTTAATTACTTTCAGTGTTGCGGCTTGGAAGGGTATTAGTTGGATCTCAGATGCAATTGAATATGTACAAGAGTTTTTAGACAATCCTATTGTAAAAGGATTATTAAAATATGGTTTACCAGCAGTAGGTGTAGCAATGGCACTATATGGTGGTAAAAAATTATACGATGAACTTGTTGCCGCTGACGGTGATAAAGATAAAATGAAAGATGTTGTTAAAAATTTCAAACCAGATGAAAAACATATTAGTGATTTAGAAAAAGAACTAAGAGCAGAACTTAAGGCGGCATAATGGATTTAGAAACATTAAAACAATTAGCAGGTGTTGGCGAATATAGTTTTAAAGGACTACAGCCTGTTGATGAAAACTTATCTATTACGGGTACTGAAAAAAGAAAGATTGAAAGAGAAAAAGGAATTAAACCCGGTGATCCAGAATGGTTTAAACTTTGGTTTAGTTTACCTCATATGACAGGTAAAATGCCAGAGTTCAGAGGACGTAAAAAGAAATGAGATATGTAGACCTAAAAGAATTTGGAGGAAGAATAGTAAAAGGTGTTAATACTACTCCAGATGTTGGACCTAAT
>JALRFB010000329.1 GCA_023256555.1 Sediminibacterium sp.
TCGTGATAATTTTGATTTCACTTGGAAACCAGACCCTAACGATCCTCCTTATATATATGTGTTCGGTACACAATGGCAAAAGACAGGCGGACCTACTTATACAGTGCCTGGTGCAAAAGATTACAAGTACGTTGATACAATAAGAGCTATAGCAATACCTACACAAGATAACTGGACAGTGCCTGAAGATATAGATTCTTCAACATTTGATTTTAGCTGGCATCCAGACACCACTGAGCAACCATACATCTATGTGTTCGGTACTACACAATATGCTGCTGAAAAAGTAGCGGCTATAAAGTATACGGTACCTAATGCTACACAAATTAAATATGTGCATGACCTTGTAGCAAGAACAAAAGTAGACTTGACTAATTGGATCATACCGAAGAATATTGATAGAAATAGTTTCAACTTTGCGTGGAGACCAGATCCAGATAGTCCTCCATATATCTATCAGTTTGGTACACAACATCAGAAGACAGGTGGTCCAAGATATGTTGTACCAAACGCAACTGAAGTCAAATATGTTGATGAGCAGAAAGCAAGAGCTATAGTAGATAAGACAAATTATAAAGTAGAAAAAGGCATTGAT
>JALRFB010000032.1 GCA_023256555.1 Sediminibacterium sp.
GGACCAGGTTAGCATATACCCATACAAAGCAAGCAATACACCTACTTTACAAACCGATAAAAATTTATTACTACAAAGCACCCCAGGTGCAGGTCCAAGACATATAGCATTTTCAAAAAATGGGCAAATAGTTTATGTCATTGAAGAATTAACTGGAACTGTTTCAGTATATCAATTCAAAAAAGGAATGGTGAAAAAAATGCAAACCCTAGCTACTCATCCTGAAAATTATACAGGACAAGCTGGAAGTGCTGATATTCATTTATCCCCCAATGGGAAATATTTGTATGTATCTAATAGAGGCAATGAAAATAATATTGTAAAACTAGAAGTGCTTGAAACTGGCTTATTAAATAATAAGGGCCAGCATTATTTTTCTAGCAAAGGAATTAAGCCACGGAACTTCACTATAAGCAATGATGGTAAATGGCTATTAGTGGCCAATCAAGATTCTGATAATATAGCAATATATAAAGTTGATCCAACAAATGGTGACTTAATAGATACTGGCAATCAAATTAAAGTATCTATGCCTGTTTGTTTGGTTTTATTTTAAACAGCATCAAACCAAACTGCTTTGTCAGAAGCCCCTTCCGCATTCATATAATTTATGAAAAGCTCTTCCCCTGCAAGTACATCCTTTAGCGTAATAATTGAAATAGTTTGATCTTCGAAGTCCATTTGATATTTGCAATTAGGATTCGCAGTATGATTGTACATTGACAAATATCCTAATGCCACTGCAGCACTTGCATGATCTTCGCCCCATTCAAAAATATAATCGTGTAACAAAGTCTTCTCTACATTGGCTCTTTCCTCAGCATTTAAAACAAGCACTGGTGAAATCTCAATGGTAGTACCTGCAAGAATAGTTTCAGAAGTAAATACCCCTCTGCCCCTATTGGTTGTTGATATTATTGTTAAGAATGGAAGAATCATGGCATAAATATAGGGCATCCTTGGGATTTTTATTAACTTGCAGCCATGTCTGAAATAGTAGAAATAGAAAAAGAAGAAATAAACTTATCAGCGCTATTCATGGATATATTATCCAAGAATGACAATCGTCTTTTGAAGGAATTCTTGGACGAACAAAATATTAGTGATGTGGTAGAACTGGTGAATGAATTCCCAGAACAAGAAGCCCATATCATTGATAATATGACTGTGCACAGAGCGGTAAGTGTTTTCAAAATTTTGGACATCAATCAACAAAAGGATATTATTAAAGAATTACCTGCTCGTAAAACAGCAAAAATTTTAAATGAACTTCCTCCAGATGATAGAACAGACTTTTTAGAAGAATTACCTAAAGCAGCAATCAGAGATTTAATTAAGCTATTAGATCCTGAAGAAAGAAAAATCACTCTTTCCTTATTAGGATATCCAGAAGATAGTGTAGGTCGTTTGATGACGCCCGATTATGTATATGTGTATCCTCATTATACAGTTGCACAGGTTTTGGATAATATTCGTAAGTATGGCAAGAACTCAGAGACCATTGATGTAATATATATTATTGATGATCATGGTCACTTAGTAGACGATATTAGAATCAGGGATTTATTATTGGCAAAGCCTGAAGACATTATTGGAGAAATTATTGACGGAAGATATGTTGCACTTAATGTATACGACGATCAGGAGCAAGCAAGTCAGGTCTTTAAAATGAATAATAGAACTGCTATTCCAGTAGTGGACGACAATGATATATTATTAGGTATTGTTACTATTGACGATATCTTATGGGTAACCAATGAAGAGTTCTCAGAGGATATGCAGAAAATGGGGGGTACCGAAGCTTTAAATGAACCATACTTAGACATCTCTATTTTCAAGCTTTTTAAAAAACGCATTACTTGGTTAGTCGTTTTATTCTTTGGTGAGATGCTCACAGCCACAGCAATGGGTTATTTTGAAGGAGAATTAGCCAAAGTATTAATTTTAGCAACTTTTATTCCATTAATCTTGTCAAGTGGCGGTAATACAGGATCTCAAGCATCCACACTAATTATACAAGCCATGTCCGTTGGTGAAATTACCATCGAAGATTGGTGGAGAATATTAAGAAGAGAAATATTAAGTGGTTTATTTTTAGGGATTGTACTTGGTATTATTGGATTTTTCAGGGTCTCCATTTGGCATATGATTTCTCCTGGATTTTATGGAGAACATTGGATGTTGATTGCCACAACCATTGGATTTACTTTAGTGGGTGTAGTAATTTGGGGAACTATTACAGGATCTATGTTGCCGATACTATTAAAAAGATTGGGCGCAGACCCTGCTGTATCTTCTGCACCCTTTGTTGCAACTTTAGTAGATGTTACAGCAATTTTGATTTATTTTGGATTAGCATTTTACTTTTTACAAGGAACCTTGTTGTAATATTTTATAAAAGTCTTGCTAAATTATTTTTTACAGCATCCAACCATTCGGTTTTTAAAATGCTCAAAACAATCGAGTCTCTTCTGCCACCTTTTGGCTTAGGCAAATGATTTCTTAAAACACCTTCAATGGTGCAACCAATTTTTTGCATAGCTGCAATACTTCTTTTATTATCATTATCGGCCCTAAACTCCACTCTCTCCATTCCCAATTGTTCAAAAGCAAATTGAAGTAATAAATATTTACAATGTAGATTCACCCCTGAGCCCCAGGTAGATTTTGCATACCATGTATATCCTAATTGTGTAGATTGATTTTGTAGTTGTATGTCATAAAATCTAGTGCATCCCACAAACGATTGTGTTAATTTATCAAAAACAATAAAAGCATATGTATTTCCAAGTTCACGAGCATTAAGAGCTGTTTGAAAATACAATTCTAAGTCATCTTCGTTTTGAATGGATACCAAAGAATACTTCCAAATATCTGGTTCATTTTTAGGCAGCTCTTTAAATAATTCCCAATCATCTGCCCTAAGTGGCTTTAGTAACACTCTTTCATCTTCTAAAATATATTCTTCTTGGGGATCAAAAGATTTCAAACCTGACATACATTAAAAATTTAATGTTTATTTTTGCTTAAATTATCAATTAATACCCAAATTATCAAAATATGTGCGGAATTGTAGGTTATATTGGAAATAGAGAAGCATACCCAATAGTTTTAAAAGGTTTGAAGCGTTTGGAATATCGTGGATACGATAGTACAGGTGTGGCAATCATTCAGGAGGGAGACTTACAAATACATAAGAAAAAAGGTAAGGTAGCTGAATTAGAAGAAGCAGTGATCGGTAAAAACATGCATTCCCATATTTGTATAGGCCATACCCGCTGGGCAACTCATGGAGAACCATCAGATAGAAATGCACATCCTCATTTATCTAATAATGGCCAATTAGCCATGTTACATAATGGCATTATTGAGAACTATGCTCAAATCAAAACAGAATTAACCAACAAGGGTTATACTTTTAAGAGTGATACAGATACAGAAGTATTGTTGAATTTTATTCAAGATATACATGACAATAATAAAAGCAGTTTGGAAGAAGCTTTGAGAATTGCTTTAAAAAGAATTGTAGGTGCTTATTGCATTTTATTAATTGATCAAGCAGATCCAGAAACGATAATCGCTGCAAGAAAAGGTAGTCCATTGGTAATTGGAATTGGTAAAGATGAACATTTTTTAGCAAGTGACGCCTCACCTATTATTGAATACACTAAAGAAGTGGTGTATGTTAATGATTATGAAATTGCCATTGTTAAAAAAGATGAATTAATATTAAAGAATTTAGGCAACGAAAAACAAACCCCATTTATCCAAAAATTGGATATGGAATTGGCTGCCATTGAAAAAGGAGGTTACGATCACTTCATGTTAAAAGAAGTATTTGAACAACCTGCTACTATTTTTGATTGTTTAAGAGGTAGATTATTACAAGACCAACAACAAATTGTTATGGCTGGTGTGGACAATCATTTAGAAGCATTAACAAAAGCTTCTCGTATCATGATTGTTGCCTGTGGTACAAGTTGGCATGCTGGATTGGTGGCAGAATATATGATTGAGGAATTATGTAGAATTCCTGTTGAAGTTGAATATGCTTCTGAATTCAGGTATAGAAATCCAGTGATTCATCCTGGTGACGTAATTATTGCAATTTCTCAAAGTGGTGAAACCGCAGATACATTAGTAGCATTAGAAAGTGCAAAAGAAAAAGGGGCATTCATTTTTGGTGTAGTAAACGCAGTTGGATCTAGTATTGCTCGTTTATCACACGCAGGTGCTTATACGCATGCTGGACCCGAAATCGGCGTTGCAAGTACAAAAGCATTTACAGGTCAATTGGCAGTGTTAACAATGATGGCTTTGAAGATGGCAAAGGCAAAAGGAAGTATTTCTGATGATAGATATATTCACTTATTGAATGAGCTAGCTTCAGTTCCTGAAAAAGTAAAAGAAATTTTAGCGGACACATCAGTGATTGAAAAAATTGCAAAAAAATACAAAGATGCATCTGACTTCTTGTACTTAGGTAGAGGTTATAATTTCCCAATTGCATTAGAAGGTGCATTAAAATTAAAAGAGATCACTTATATACATGCCGAAGGTTATCCTGCTGCCGAAATGAAGCACGGACCAATAGCCTTAGTAGATGAAAAATTGCCTGTAGTATTTGTTGCAACAAAAGACATGTACTACGAAAAAGTAGTATCTAATATTCAAGAGATCAAAGCAAGAAAAGGACAAGTAATCGCTGTAGCAACCATTGGCGATGAGGTTTTACCAACCATGTCTGAAAATATTATGTTTGTTCCGGAGATAGATGAAGTTATTGCACCACTTTTAAGCGTCATTCCATTGCAATTATTAAGCTACTATGTAGGTGTGGCAAAAGGCATAGATGTAGACAAGCCAAGAAACTTAGCAAAGTCGGTTACCGTGGAATAGTGTACCTTGCGGTCTATTATGAGTACAAATTTTAAAGAACTTGGTTTGGTTGAGCCAATATTAATGGCATTATTCGAAGAAGGCTACACCAACCCCACCCCTATTCAAGCACAATCTATACCTATCGTTTTAGAAGGTAAAGACTTATTGGGTTGTGCTCAAACAGGAACAGGAAAAACGGCAGCATTTACCTTACCAATTATACGATTACTTTCAGCAAAGCCAGTTGAGAAGCGAAAAAGAATAAAAAGTTTAATTGTTACTCCTACACGTGAATTAGCCATACAAATTGCAGAGAGTTTTAATGCTTATGGCAGACATACTCCATTAAATTGTACTGTTATATTTGGAGGGGTTGGACAAGGACCGCAAGTAACTGCATTAAAAAATGGCGTAGATGTGGTGATCGCTACTCCAGGTCGTTTATTAGATTTAATGAATCAAGGATTTATCAGTTTAAGAGACGTTGAAATATTTGTATTAGACGAGGCGGATAGAATGTTGGATATGGGTTTTGTAAATGATGTAAGAAAATTATTGGCAGTACTTCCTAAAAAAAGACAGTCATTGTTTTTCTCTGCCACCATGCCACCAGAAATTGTGCAATTAGCAAATAGCATTTTGCATCATCCTGAAAAAGTAACAGTCACACCTGTCTCTTCTACAGTAGAGATTATCGATCAGTCAGTTTACTTTGTAGATAAAGTAAACAAAAATGCATTATTAGTTGAGGTATTGAAAAACCCAGCTATTAAAACTGCATTAGTATTTACTAGAACAAAACATGGAGCAGACAAAGTAGTACAATTATTAACTAAGAACAATATTATCGCTGAAGCCATCCATGGTAATAAATCTCAAAATGCAAGACAAAGAGCTTTGAGTAATTTTAAAGAACAATCAACCAGAGTATTAGTAGCAACTGATATCGCAGCAAGAGGAATTGATGTAGACGAATTAGCACATGTGATCAATTTTGACATCCCAAATATTCCAGAAACCTATGTGCATAGAATTGGAAGAACAGGAAGAGCTGGTGCATCAGGTACCGCTTTGTCATTTTGCGATTTTGAAGAAAAAGCCTATTTAGCAGATATTGAAAAACTGATTGGCAAAAAAGTTCCAGTGATTACAGAACATCCTTACCCAATGCAACAATTTCATGCAAATAAAAGCTCTAAGGATGCTGGCTGGGGAAAACCCAAGAATACAAGAGGCCGCGCCGCACAGCATGCAGGCGGTTTTGGCGCTAAAGGAGGTCAAAAAAGAAGACATAGCAATTCAAAATCAGGCAGGTAATAGTATCTTTGTTTGAATTAAAACAAATAATTATGCGCTTACTTTTACTGCAATTATTTTTACTAATTGGCATAATCGTTTCTGCACAAGATAGCACTATACAAAAATCAGACCTTTTGTCTACTGCAAAGATTTTTGATCTACATTTTACTACAAAAGAGATTGATACATTATACTCAGACGTGATTGATAATTTGGCAAATTATAAAGCAATGCACAAATTGTCTTTGCCTAATAGTACCCCATTAAGCATGTGGCAAACTCCAGTATTGCCTGGCATGAAATTAAATCACCAGCAAGCACCTATAAAATGGGAACTAGATAACAATATTCAACTTCCAAAAAATAAAAACGATTTAGCTTTTTATTCTATTGAACACTTGGCTTCTTTAATAAAAAATAAAAAAATCAGTTCCCTAGAACTTACAAAGTTTTTTATAGAAAGAATTAAAAAATGGGGAGACACTTTACAATGTGTTATTAGTATACAAGAAGATATTGCTTACCAACAAGCAAAGAAAGCCGATGAAGAAATTGCGAAAGGACAATACAAAGGATTGTTACATGGCATACCATATGGCTTAAAAGATTTATTTGCAGTAAAAGGCACTAAAACAACTTGGGGAGCAGCACCCTATCAAAATCAAGTCATTGAAGAAGATGCCTATGTATATACAAGATTAAAAGAAGCAGGCGCAGTTTTAGTAGCTAAGTTTACCCTTGGAGCATTGGCAATGGGTGACTATTGGTATGGAGGTAGAACAAAGAACCCTTGGAACTTGCAATATGGTTCTTCTGGATCATCTGCAGGATCAGCTTCGGCTACAGTTGCTGGATTGGTTCCATTTGCAATTGGTACAGAAACTTGGGGAAGCATTGTATCACCTTCTACCACATGTGGTGCAACAGGTTTAAGACCAACTTTTGGTAGCATTAGTAGGACAGGTGCAATGGCATTAAGTTATAGCTTAGATAAGATAGGACCTATTTGTAGATCTGCCGCAGATGCAGCTATTGTATTTAGTTATATACACGGAACCGATGGTAAAGATGGAAGTGCTGTAAATATGCCTTTTAATTATGCTGACAAAAAAGATATTAAAAAATTAAAGATTGGTTACGCAAAGAATTATTTTGACAAGATTAAAGACACCAATAATAATGATTTAAAAGCCTTAGCAGTATTCAAACAAATGGGTGTCGAATTGGTTCCAGTAAACTTCCCTGATAGCGGCATTTACCAGTTTAATATTATGGATGTGATTATTGGTGCAGAATGTGCAGCACAGTTTGACGAAATGACCAGAAATAATATAGATGATTTGCTGACTAGACAAACCAAAAATGATTGGCCCAATCAATTTAGAACTTCAAGATTTGTACCAGCAGTAGAATATATCAATGCTCAAAGACATAGATATATATTAATGCAAAAAGTAAATGAAGTCATCAATCAATACGATGCTATCCTATGTCCTTCGAGAGGAGATGGTAATCAATCTGCCATCACTAACTTAACTGGACATCCAGTAGTATGTGTGCCAGATGGATTTAATAAAAAATCAAATACACCTACAGGCATCAGTTTTGTTGGAAAATTATTCGACGAAGCCACCATCTTATTGGTAGCAAAAAAATACCAAGAACAAACAAATTGGGATGAAACACATCCTGCATTATTTAAATAAGTAAGGCATGAACAATATCAAAAAATTACCTATTCAACAATTGGGATATGGATTTATACCAGAACCTCCTAAAGGAAAGAATGAATATTATTTAAGAGATAAACAAAATAGAAGTGGTATACGATACAGAAGCTTAACTGCATTGGAAATTGAAATTCTAGTGCGTAATGGTAATACTAGCGACGATTGGACAAAAATTTTAGTATCGTCCAAATTCAATCCAGAGTTAGTCAAGAACTGTGCATTTTTTGGCTTGATTAGAATTGGAGAATTAGAAAACAATTGTTTATGCTTTAGTGATTTAATTGTTCCGGTAGGTTTATATAATTCTACCATTATTAGTTGTGACTTTGGTAATAATGTTGCAGTGCATAATGTAAACTACCTATCTCACTATATTTT
>JALRFB010000330.1 GCA_023256555.1 Sediminibacterium sp.
AAGGAAAATGACCGATTTTTCCAAAAACGTAAATAACCCGTTTACGTTCCGATTTGGCATAAAAAAACCCGGATACATTTCTGAACCCGGGTTCGGTTTTTAAGCATTCGCATTGACTATGACTTGTGCAAAGGTAAAAAATTCTACCTAAACCAAAAATATTTTCATTGTTTTCCCATCATCTTGATACGCAATTTGTATTTCTTTAAATCCGGATTTGTCTTTATATAGCGTCAAAACCCGACCTTGCTCCATTCCGTTTGTTTTGCAATGATTTATCAGTTCCAATCTCGTAACCGTTTCCAATCGTTTCGCTTCCAATTCCAGTTCTAAATCGTTAAAGAACTTGCGAAAGGTTTCTTCATCTACCATATCTCCAATTTATCCGATGCAGCAAGTTCATCCACGTAATCTAATAAATAAGATACAATTTCAATCTGATCCGAAGTCATTTCCTCATTCAAAAAAAACCCGTGTTTATTCATATCTCTTAATTTTGCCCGTATATCTATAAATGCAGATTTGTAATCTGATCCTTTTAAAATCAATTCCAATGCCTGTTTGTCATCGTAATCATACGGATCGTATTCAATT
>JALRFB010000331.1 GCA_023256555.1 Sediminibacterium sp.
GCAATATGTTAGACTTCCCAAAAATAAATATTTCATATTGTTTTGTTGGTATAAAGGATATTATTTCTGATTTTAACCTTGGTTTTATTTTCTGAGTATATTTTATGCTTTCTCTTTGAGTATCAAATGGACCTACCCATAGGACATATGTGTCTTGATCAAACTGCACATAGGTAACGTCTAATTGTAATTTTTTAAATTCATCCTCATTCAAATTATCCATTGCTGTTTGAGCTTCTTTTACAAAAACTTCTTTACTACCCTTGATGACCAGAGCCATATAATGCTCTTCTGTACTGTCATTTGTAAAAATAATCTTTGGCTTGACAATAGCTTCTTTTATATTGGTTTCTTTATTTTTTAAAGTATCGGTAATTGTATTCGGCAAAGTTGTTTTATTTGCTGCTGTTAATTGTTTTTCAGTGTTTATTGATACAGTTTCTACATTTGTAATAATACTGCTTTCTGGTAAAGTATTGGTTAATTGACTTAGATAGGTTTCTGTTTTCTTTCTATTCTTAATTTCTGAAATAATATTTTTTGCTTTCTCTCTAATTGATTCATTTTGATTCAGTAATATGATAGAATCTAAT
>JALRFB010000332.1 GCA_023256555.1 Sediminibacterium sp.
CAGGCTTAGCTTGTGGTCATTGTGTTGGAACCGAAAATGAACGACGATTCTTTTACACGTCAGCAGATCACTTGCGAAATAGCTTTTCACACATCCCCTCTCATATGAATGAGTGTAGCATGTGTCCGCAAGAGGTAAAAAATCGCTTGGAAGAGTTCAAGGCTATCCGGAGCAGCCAAAAATCTAGCCTCAAGGTAGGATATCACAAGATCTTTATCGATCGTGTTTGGAGTCGCCTCCACGGTTCTGGCAGAGGCTTTGTTTGGAACAAGGAACCGGAAACTACTGAGAGCATTGGAGGAGAAGACAGGATTGGCACACGAATGTACAGCGCCTCCCAAGCAAATGCAGTCTCCGCACTACCTGCAGTGAATGCCCTCGTGGTGGAAGAAGACAAGCCTAAAACATCTGATCTGATTTTTTACACCTTGCAACAACTCGAGCCCTATAAGCCTCGACAGAAGAAATATGGGGATGATGTAGAAGAAGAGAGGGAAATTGGGTTTCCAGTACGTGAAACATTCGACCTTTCCTCTTTCTTTGGCGAGCATAGCATCTTACCACTTGATTTTTTACCCCACCTACAGGGTCT
>JALRFB010000333.1 GCA_023256555.1 Sediminibacterium sp.
GAAAAATCCTTATCCCTAATCATAAATGCCTCAGGTGCTAGATTAAACTCAGATAATCTAGAAAAGAAATCTAATGGATCGACTTTTGATTTAGATTTATATTTAGTGCAAATTTTGATTTGGTAAGTGTCACCTGCTCTTATTCTTTTTTTAAATCTATCAAAAATTTTAGTGTAAGTTTTCTTATTGATATTAATCTTAAAGTTTTTATTTAACTTTTTATAACTATTTGAATAGTTGAGATTATTAATACTAATAACAGACTCAGGTTTATAAAAGATGCCTTTATAAAAATTTAAAGAATTTTGTTTTGGAAGTTTAATATCTATTAAATTATTTAATAATTCATAACCAAAAAAACCTATAAAAAGATCTGTTTTTTTTGTTCTTTTTTTATTTGATTTAAAATTTAAGAAGTTTTCGACATCTTTTTTTGATTTTAAAATTATTTTTTTTGAAAAATCAGAATAAAGTTTGAAACCATTATTCGATTTATAAATGATATAAGGTTGATTAGAATTATGTAACTTATGAAGTTTATTAATGTTATTCAATTTATTCAGTCTTTAATCTTAAAACAGCTTCTTC
>JALRFB010000334.1 GCA_023256555.1 Sediminibacterium sp.
CTGATGTATCAAAATATAATCTTGGCCTCATAATACAAAATTAAACAAGATTGATGTGATTGCATTATAATTCTCCCCGGCCAGGTTCTCTGCCAGGTTTTAATCAAAATCAGGTGAAAAGAGGTGAATTATGAGAAATATAAATTTATTTCAATCTTGTATCCTATTGATTATCAATAAAAGAAAAGGTATAGAATACCACCAGAAACCCTCATAATCAGGGGGTCCCAGGATCATGCCCTGGTGGGCCCACTCCTTGATAATCAAGCAGTTACAAGCAAGTTCTCAACGACTTTTTTGTAGCTGCTTTTTTGTTACCCCTGACAAGTAGCTAATCTGTTAACCATAAAAAAGAACTACATAAAAGGTAAGAAACCATTAATGAATCGAATCCAAAATAGAGTTTCTTATTTCTTTTGAATGCATAAGCTAGAAGAAAAGTTTTCAGGTTAATATCTTGAAATTTTACAAACAAAATAAGATAATCTTTTCTCATTTAATTAAGTATATTTATTATATGTATTTAAACTACTTCACATTCAAAAAAGAAAAGATAGAATGTCCTAAATGTAAATGGACTGGATT
>JALRFB010000335.1 GCA_023256555.1 Sediminibacterium sp.
ATTTAATTTACAGTTTAGCAAAGAAGTGATGGATTTTGCGAATAAACTAACTACAGATTTAACTCTAGAAGAAATTGCTAAAAGAAAAGATTATCGTAAAGTATTAACTTTTACCATTGACCCGGTAGATGCAAAAGATTTTGATGATGCTATTTCTTTTCAAAAATTAGATAATGGCAATATAGAAATTGGCGTACACATTGCCGATGTTTCGCATTATGTGCAACCAGGAACAGCAGTAGATCAGGAAGCTTATGACAGAGCCACTTCGGTTTATTTACCAGACAGGGTGTATCCCATGTTGCCTGAAAAAATTTCTAATGAATTATGTTCTTTAAGACCTCATGAAGAGAAATTAACTTTCTCTGCTTGTTTTGAATTAGATGCTACTAACAAAGTGGTCAATACTTGGTATGGTAAAACGATTATCTATTCGGATAGAAGATTTACTTATGAGCAAGTACAAGAAATCATCGAAACGAAACAAGGAGATCATGCTGAAGTTATTTTGTGGTTAGCTGATTATACACAAGCTTTAAGAAAGAAAAGATTTGAAAATGGTGCTATCAATTTTTCTTCT
>JALRFB010000336.1 GCA_023256555.1 Sediminibacterium sp.
AGTGTATGGGCCTGGGACTCCTACTCTGTATGTTTTGGGGGGTGGGGTCTTGGTTTACCAAGAGATTTTGTTTTTGAAGGGGTCTCCCCGCGAAATTTTTTCGATACGCGAGGTCTAGCCGGAGGAAGGGCGAAAATTTTTTTGACATAAGCTGACATCGGGCGTGGCTCAGCCCGTCATTCCATCACTCACAAGGTGCGTTGTGCGTGTGCGGTTTTCCCCCTTTTTCTGTGGTCTTGCTATAGTTCAACCATGGCAAGGCGATTAGCGCAAGCCATTGGAATTACCCTTTGGTCAAGGGTTTTTCCACTTCATTCTGACCATTCCTTTATTGGAGTTCGCTATGACTAAATCAAGTCAAGCCGTTGCTACTGCGGTTAATTCAGTAGTGTCCTCTGCATCAGCAGAGTCCGTTCTCATGTTGCATGGCAAGCCTGCAAGCGATTGGGATTCAACTATTTTTCAGTTGGGTTTCGATTCCTGCAAGGCGGTCACGGCTACTGAGATAGCTGAGCGTACCCTTGCACAATGCCAAACCGCATTGTTCGACCTTGTGAAAGGTTTGAATTATGTGGAGTT
>JALRFB010000337.1 GCA_023256555.1 Sediminibacterium sp.
GTCTCCCATTAGGTTTTTCAAAAACCTTGATGGGTAGACGAAAATATTCTTCTCTTGTCATATTTCATCGCCCGAAATATTAACAGCTGTGGATAAGGATTGTTAATTTAAACAAATCCCATATTACCATTGAATTCCGTGATTTATCCCCACGCAATGTTAGTTTCTTAGAAAAAAAAACCTCGGAATATCAATATTTTTTGTAATAAATGAGGTGGGGTTATAGGAGATACGATAAAAATGGATATTTTTGGGCATGGCTAAGAAATTGTATGACTTGATCAGTGCGGGGAAGGAGCAATCTAAGAAAGCTTTTGCGGTATTAATTGATCCTGATAAATTGAATGAAACTTCTTTAATGGAGACTATTCAATTATCAGTAAAAGCAAAGGTGGATTATATTTTTGTGGGCGGAAGTTTGGTAGTGACTGACACCTTAGATACAATAGTTAGTACAATCAAAAAACATTGCGAGATTCCAGTAATATTATTTCCTGGCTCACCAGATCAAATCACGCCAAAAGCAGATGCCTTATTATACCTTTCTTTAATCTCTGGAAGAAATCCAGAAT
>JALRFB010000338.1 GCA_023256555.1 Sediminibacterium sp.
CATCGTGATCACGTTTTGCGCCATCACCAGTAAAATACATTCCAGGATAAGTTGAAAAATAAGTTTCTTTATAGCGTTTATGATCTCCATAAGTTGTTCGAATTATTGAAGGCCAAGGAAAAGCAATACATAAATTTCCTTCTACATTATTTCCTTTTAATTCATTCCCCTCAGCATCAACTATTACAGGCTGAATACCTGGTAATGGTAAGGAAGCATGTGCGGGTTTATTCGGTGTTATACCAGCAAGGGGAGATATCATAATTCCTCCAGTTTCAGTTTGCCACCAAGTATCTACTAATGGACACTTCCCTTTCCCAATATTAGTATGGTACCAATGCCATGCTTCTTCATTAATAGGCTCTCCTACAGATCCAATAACAGTTAGAGAAGCTAGAGAGTATGGAGTTATGGGATCTAACCCATAGGCTTGAAGGGCACGAATTGCAGTAGGTGCTGTATAAAATTGATTGATTTTAAATTTATCTATAATTTCCCAAAATCGACCGGGATGGGGATAGGTTGGTACCCCTTCAAACATAACCGAAGTTGCTCCGGCAAGCAAAGGTCC
>JALRFB010000339.1 GCA_023256555.1 Sediminibacterium sp.
GTCAAGATGAAACTGTTGAAAAGATTTTAGAACGTGTTTATGTAAGTTTTGCTGGCATACATAACGAAAATAAACCAATCGCAAGTTTTCTATTCTTGGGACCAACTGGTACAGGTAAAACTGAAACTGCTAAAGCACTGGCCAAACATCTTGGTATTAAACTAATTAGATTTGATATGAGTGAATATCAAGAAAAACATGCACTGGCAAAACTGATTGGTGCTCCTCCGGGATATGTTGGCTATGATGATGGTAATCTAGGTGGCGGATTATTAATCTCAGAAATAGAACGTAATCCACATTCAATCATCTTGCTAGATGAAATTGAAAAAGCACACCCAGATATTAGCAATCTACTACTACAAATTATGGACGAGGGTATTATTACTAGTTCAAATGGTAAGAAAGCAGACTGCCGTAACGCTATTCTAATACTTACATCGAACTTAGGTGCCAGTGATGCTGAAAACAACAACATTGGGTTTGGTAGAAGTTTAGAACGCACAAACGAAGATGATAAAGCAGTTAAAGATTTCTTTAAACCAGAATTTCGAAATCGTTTAGACAGTGT
>JALRFB010000033.1 GCA_023256555.1 Sediminibacterium sp.
ATATAGAATTACAAAGGCATCAAATACCAGAGCAAGAAACCATTAATAATACTTTACTAAAGTTTGCTAAAAAACATAATGTACATGTTATTGCCACCAACGATAGTCATTATATCAATGAAGATGATGCCAATGCTCATGATATATTATTATGTATTAATACAGGCGAGAAACAATCTACTCCTGGTTTTGACGATTTCGTGAATGATGAATTGCAAATAAAAAATAGAAGATTCAAATTCCCTAATAACGAATTTTATTTTAAGACACAGGAAGAAATGAAAGCACTATTCAGTGATATTCCTGAATCGATAGACAATACCAACAGAATTGTAGATAAAGTAGAAGTACTTAATTTAAAGAAAGATATTTTACTTCCTGCCTTCCCCATTCCCAAAGAATTTCAGATTCACAAAGATGCCAATATGAATCAATGGGAATTTTTAAAACATATAACATGGGAAGGTGCAAATAAAAGATATCCAGAAATTACTTCTGAGATTAGAGAAAGAATTGATTTTGAATTATTCACTATTCAAACTATGGGATTTGCTGGTTACTTCTTAATTGTAAGTGATTTTATTAAAGCTGGCAGAGAGATGGATGTGTTTGTGGGGCCTGGTCGTGGATCAGCAGCTGGATCTGTTGTAGCTTATTGTATTGGTATAACTAATATAGATCCTATCAAGTACCAATTACTATTTGAGCGTTTCTTAAACCCGGATAGAAAGAGCATGCCGGATATCGATACGGACTTTGATGATGAAGGCCGTCAAAAAGTAATCGATTATGTAGTCGATAAATATGGTAAAGAACAGGTTGCACAAATTATCACTTATGGTACAATGGCTGCAAAAAGTAGTATCAAAGATGTAGCTCGTGTAATGGACTTGCCATTAGCGGAATCAAACCTATTGGCTAAACTAGTTCCAGATAAACCAGGTACTGAATTAAATAGATGCTTACATGCAGCTATCACAAAAAAAGAAGGTGAAAAATCTTTAGAAGAAAAAGAAGGCTACCAACAAGAAGATATAGACAATGTAAAAAAGCTTAGAGAAATTTACAATGGTAACGACCTTAGAGCTGCTGTATTACATGAAGCAGAAAGATTAGAAGGATCCATTAGAAATACCGGTATTCATGCTGCAGGAATTATCATTGCACCAAGTGACCTGACTGAAATTATGCCAGTAGCTACTGCCAAAGATTCTTCCTTATGGGTCACTCAAATTGAAGGATCTGTTATTGAAGAAGCGGGTGTAATTAAAATGGACTTCTTGGGTTTAAAGACCTTATCTATTTTAAAAACAGCATTGGAATTAATCAAACAGAACCATGGTGTTACTATCGATTTAGATACCATTCCATTGGATGATGAAAAAACTTTTCAATTATACCAAAGGGGTGAAACCAATGCCACATTCCAATTTGAATCGGTAGGAATGCAAAAATATTTGAGAGAATTAAAGCCAGATAAATTTGCAGACTTAATTGCTATGAACGCTTTGTATCGTCCAGGTCCTATCGCTTATATTCCCAATTTTATTGAACGTAAACATGGAAGAGAAGTTATTCAATATGATCTTCCTGAAATGGAAGAATACTTGGCGGATACTTATGGCATTACTGTGTATCAAGAGCAGGTAATGTTACTAAGTCAGAAGATTGGTGGATTTACAAAAGGTGATGCCGATGTGTTGAGAAAGGCAATGGGTAAAAAACAAAAATCTGTCTTGGATAAAATGAAGGCACAGTTTGTTGCAGGTGCAGTAAAAAATGGACATCCTGAAGCGGTATTAGATAAAGTTTGGTCTGATTGGGAAGCATTTGCACAATATGCATTCAATAAATCACACTCTACTTGTTATGCATTTGTTGCATACCAAACAGCTTACTTAAAAGCTCATTATCCTGGAGAATATATGTCTGCTGTATTAAATCACGCAGGAAGTATTGAAAAAATAACTTTCTTCATGGAAGAATGTAAGCGAATGGGTATCAAAGTATTGGGACCAGATATTAATGAATCTTTAAAAGGATTCTCTGTAAATAAAAAAGGAGAGATTAGATTTGGATTAGGTGGTTTAAAGGGTGTTGGTGAAGCAGCCATTGAAGGAATCATTTTAGAAAGAAATAAAAATGGCCATTTTGAAAACATGTTGGATTTTATGAAACGTGTATTATCAAGAGCAGTCAACAAAAAATCTTTAGAAAGTTTAGCTTATTCAGGAAGTTTTGATTGTTTCACTGAATACCATCGTGCCCAATATTTTAATGTACCAGATGGGGAAAGAAGTTCTGGACTAGAAAAATTAATTGGCTATGCACAAGCGATGCAAACCATGAATACTGGTTCAAGTAATACGTTGTTTGGAGATTTACCCTCTGCAATGCAAGTGCCTATACCTAAATTAAATACCTGTGAGGAATGGACATTAACTGAAAAACTAGACCACGAGAAAGATATTACAGGCATGTTCATGAGTGGACATCCATTAGATCATTTTAGTTTTGAAATGAAACATTACTTGTTCACCCCTATCAATGACTTTAATGAGGTAAAAGATATGTTGGTGGTGCAACCAAATTATTTAGGAAAGAGTTTTAAACTAGCTGGATTAATTACAGATGTACAACATAGAATTACCAAGACTGGTAAAAACTTTGGCTCTTTTGTAATGGAAGACTTTACAGGAAAAACTGATTTTATCTTGTGGAGTGAAGACTATGTAAAGTTTCAAAACTATTTGGAAGTGGGTCAAAAGATTTGCATCAATGGTGCATTTAGAAACCGATTCAATCAACCCAACCTATTTGAATTTAAAATTCAAACAATGAGTTTATTAGAAACGGTGAAAACAACTCAAACCAGATCTATTGAAGTGAGTTTACATCCTGCCAATCTTAGACCAGACATGATTAGTTTTTTTGAGAAAAATATAAAAGACAACCCTGGCAAATCATCCTTTAAATTCAACTTTATTGAACCTAAAGAGCAGCTAGTTGCTAGTTTATTAACTTTCGATAGGGGCTACTCCATTAATGATGAATTGGTGGCTTTTCTGGATCAAAACCCAGAATTACAAGTACAGATCAACCTCTTTTAATAAAGTTGTTAAGAACGGTGGAAAAGTCAAAATGGCACTTATTAAATAATGGTCTTATTTTTGAATGAGTAAGAAAAAAACAATTTAAATATATATTTATGGCATTAGAATTTACAGACGCAAATTTCCAATCTACGGTAATTGAAAGCGACAAATTAAGTGTAATTGACTTTTGGGCAGAATGGTGTGGTCCTTGTAGAGCAATTGGTCCAGTGATTGAAGAGTTAGCAACTGAATATGCTGGTAAAGTGAATATTGGTAAAGTAAATGTGGATGTGAATCCTAATTTGAGTATGAACTTTGGCATCACTTCTATTCCTGCTATCTTATTTGTAAAAGGTGGCCAAGTTGTAGACAAACAAATTGGAGCAGTTCCAAAATCGGTATTAGACAAAAAGATTCAGTCTCATATGTAAGACTGCTGAATTAATTTCTCTTTAAAATCCCGCTAAATAGCGGGATTTTTTTTATCTTTCTTGCCTAATTAAAACCCATGGAAAGATTTCAAGGTATATTCGGAATTATCTTAATATTAGCTATCGCTTTTTTATTCTCTAATAATAAAAAACAAATCAATTATAGATTGGTAGCAAGTGGTTTAGGACTTCAATTATTAATTGGCATCCTAGTATTAAAAATCCCAGCAGTTACTAGTTTTTTCCAATTACTTGGTAAAGCAATGGGTAAAATCGAGCAGTTTTCAAGACAAGGTGCTGCCTTCGTGTATGGTGGTGTGGGTGCAATGACACCTACTGGTGTAAATGATTTTATAAACGGAGGTTTTGTATTTGCATTTAATGTCACTGCAACTATTATATTGGTATGTGTACTAGTGGCATTATTTTATCATTTTGGTATCATGCAAAGAATTATTGCAGTGATTGCAAAAGCAATGAATACTATTATGAGAGTGAGTGGTGCTGAAGCATTAAGTAATGTGGCGAGTGCTTTTGTGGGACAGGTAGAAGCTCAGGTAATGATTCGTCCTTATCTAGCTACTATGACAAAAAGTGAGATTTTAGCAAGTATGAGTGGAAGTTTAGCTTGTATTGCAGGAGGTATCTTAATTGTATACGCCAATATGGGTGCTGCAGCAGGAATGGATTTAGCACCTAAATTAATCACAGCAAGTTTAATGGCAGCCCCTGGTGCTTTGGTGATTGCGAAAATCATATTCCCAGAAACAGAAAAATCTCAAACTTTAGGTAAAGTAACTTTAGAAGTAAAAAGCCAATATAGTAATACCATCGATGCTATAACACATGGTGCTGGTGATGGATTTAAAATCGCTATGAACGTAATTGCAATGTTAATTGGTTTTATTGCTTTAATTGCATTAGTGGATTGGTCTTTATTAAAAATTGGGCATTTATTTAGCGCCAATATTGATTTAAGCTTGAATTTTATTTTTGGCAAATTGTTCTACCCTATGGCATGGGCAATGGGTATTCCAAGTGTAGATATTCAAAGTGCTGCAACACTTTTGGGACAAAAATTAACCATTAACGAGTTTGTAGCGTTTAAGAGTTTAACCAGTAAAGTGGTTCCAATCTTAACAGAAAAAGGATTATTAATTGTTAGTATAGCTATTTGCGGATTTGCCAACTTTAGTAGTGTAGGTATGTTAATTGGTGGTATTGGTGAATTAGCACCTAACCGAAGAAAAGACCTTGCTGAATTAGGATTGAAAGCATTATTAGCTGGTACACTAGCTTCTTATCTTTCTGCAAGTATCGCTGGAATCTTGATTGGATAATTCGTAACTTTGTGTTCTAATTAGCAATAATATGAACAGCAAGGGAATCGAAGTGATTATAGCAGCAGAGAAAGATAGTACATTACAAAAAATAGGAACAAAAATTATACAAAACGAACGCCTATTGTTTGAAGAAGGCGTTTATTTATTTGAACACGCATCACTACCCTATGTTGGCGCTTTAGCTAATTGGAAAAGAGAGTCTTTGCATGGAGACAAGACCTATTTTAATAGAAACTTTCATATTGAACCTACCAATGTTTGTGTATTCTCTTGTAAGTTTTGCTCTTACTCAAAATTATATGCACATAAAGAAGAAGGATGGGAATTAACAGTAGATCAAATGTTAGACATTGTAAAATCTTACGATGGAAAACCTGTAACTGAAGTTCATATTGTAGGAGGTGTACATCCAAAATTGACATTAGCATTTTTCTTGGAATTAATGCGCGCCATTAAAGCACACAGACCTAATTTACATATCAAAGCCTTCACTCCAGTGGAATTGGAATACATGTTCAGAAAGGCAAAAGTGTCTGTTGCAGAAGGTATGAAATTAGCAAAAGAAGCAGGTTTAGACTCATTACCAGGGGGCGGTGCTGAGATATTTCATCCAGAAATCAGAGAACAAATATGTGCTGATAAAGCAACTGCTGATCAATGGTTAGAAATACATAAAACTGCTCATGAATTAGGCATGCATAGTAATGCAACATTATTATATGGACATATCGAAAGCTACCACCATAGAATAGATCATATGGAGAGATTACGACAATTACAAGATCAAACTAAAGGCTTCAATACCTTTATTCCATTGAAATTTAGAAACGCTAATAATGATATGAGCAATGTGCCAGAATCTATTTTATTAGATGATTTAAAAATGTATGCTATTTCAAGATTGTATTTGGATAATTTCCCTCACTTGAAAGCGTATTGGCCAATGCTTGGAAGAGATGCAGCACAACTTACTTTAAGTTATGGAGTAAATGATATTGATGGAACCATTGACGATACCACTAAGATATACTCTATGGCAGGTTCTGAAGAACAAAACCCTGCAATGACTACAGAAGAATTAGTAACATTGATTAAACAGGCAAAACGTCAACCCATAGAAAGAGGGACATTGTATAATGTGATCAACGATTTTTCCAATTAACATTCTGCCAAAGCAATAGGAATCTGTGTTGCTAAACCACCATCTGCAGTTTCTTTGTATTTGACATTCATGTCTAATGCAGTATTCCACATTGTATTGATTACTTTGTCCAAACTCACTACAGCAAAATCTGGTTTACTCTGTAATGCTAACTGAGCAGCTGTGATGGCTTTGATTGCACCCATTGTATTTCTCTCAATACATGGAATCTGCACTAACCCCCCCACTGGATCACAGGTTAATCCTAAATGGTGCTCCATGGCAATTTCTGCAGCCATCAACACTTGTTTTTGGTTACCCCCTAATAATTCTGTTAAACCAGCAGCAGCCATTGCTGAAGAAACCCCAATCTCAGCTTGACATCCTCCCATAGCAGCTGATATCGTTGCCCCATTCTTAAACAAGACCCCCACCGCACTTGCAGTACACAAAAATTGCTGAATGTCTGATGGCTTATCTTTCTTGCAGAATAAAGTAGTGTATAAAAGTACAGCAGGAATTACACCAGCTGCACCATTAGTAGGTGCAGTTACCACTCTTCCAAAATTGGCATTCTCTTCATTCACGGCTAGAGCAAAGCAACTCACCCAATCTAGTATATATTTAAAATCTGCACCACCTACTTTAATTAAAGAAAGCCATTCTTCTTTAGATTGATAGGTTTGATTGTTTACTAATTTTTTATTTAAATCAAAAGCCCTTCTTCTTACTTGTAATCCACCAGGCAAAACACCCTCGGTATTACATCCCTTATAAATACAATCTAACATAGTATGCCAGATCGCATCAAGTCCACTATTCAATTGCGTCTCAGATAAATTCGCTTTTTCATTTTCTGCAATGATGGCAGAAATTGAATAGCCCGTTTTCATACAATGATGTAACAAATCATTGGTATTTATAAATTCAAAAGGAACTTCGTTTAATATTGTTTCATTGGTTTCCACTGCAACAATATATTCCTTTGAATCATCATCTAATATAGTTCTTTCAATAAATCCTCCACCAATAGAATAATAAGTATAGACAAAATCTTTATGTTCTGTATGGACAATAAAACTTAATGCATTGGGATGATGAGGAAGTGAGGCTTCTTTTAAAAACTGAATATGTTGTTCAGGGATAAACACAATGGGAAATTGTGCTTTTAATTGAATTGTTTGTTTTGTACTGATATTATTCAATTTCAATGAAATAGTGGATGTGTCTGTAGTGATAGGGTCCTCACCCATCAAGCCCATCATCACAGCCATATCCGTTCCATGTCCTTTTCCCGTCTTTGCTAAAGAACCATACAACAGAACATCTATTGCAATTACTTTATGAAAACCAATTTGAACGGCAATTTCCTCCAAACAATGTAATGCAGCTTTCCACGGGCCTAAAGTATGAGAGCTAGATGGTCCCACACCAATTTTAAACATATCAAATACTGAAATATTCTTATCCATAATATTAGACAAATGTATGTTAGTATTTGAAAATGGGGAAAATTTTGAAACAACTATCTTTAAAATTCAAGGCCTGAAAGCAATTATTTGCGAAATTTGCACTTATAAAAATCAATTGTATGATATTATCTTCTTTATTAAACAGATTTAGTGAGCCAGAAACGTTGAAATGGCTAAGTTAGGACGTGAACTAAGAGCACAAGGAATTGATGTAATTGATCTTAGCTTAGGTGAACCTGATTTTGATACACCACAACATATCAAGGACGCTGCCATTAAAGCTATCAACGACAACTGGTCTCACTATACACCAGTTGCTGGTTTCTTGGATTTAAGAGAAGCAGTGTGTGCTAAATTAAAAAGAGATAATAATTTAGAATATAAACCAGAACAAATTGTTACTTCAACTGGTGCTAAGCAAAGTTTAGCAAACGCTATTTTAGCATTAGTAGATGAGGGGGATGAAGTGATTATTCCTACTCCTTATTGGGTAACTTATTCTGAATTAGTAAAAATCGCTAGAGGTAAAGTAGTTGAAATTAGAACAAGTACAGATGCTGGTTTTAAAGCAACCCCTGCTCAAATTGAAGCTGCAATTACTCCTAAGACTAAAGTATTCATGTTCTCTAGCCCATGTAATCCAAGTGGTGCTGTATACAGTAAAGAAG
>JALRFB010000340.1 GCA_023256555.1 Sediminibacterium sp.
CTGCTCTATGTACAGCAATCTCTGTATCAAGCTTCTGTAACTCTAATTGAACTTTCTTAAATTCAATCTGTTCCTCCATCCATTTAATCATTTGATCTTTACTAGGGGTTTCTTGTGTTGTTTCTTTGTTTTCCATAATATTATTTTTTAGCAAATATAACTTTATAAGTTTAAACTTTCCAAATTTATTTTTATAAAATTTTTATCAAACATTATAATTATTTACATGAAACAATTTTTGATTTGTGGGTTAATGTTGGTTGCATTAAATAGCAATGCACAAAAAAAGACGAAACTTGATCCTAATGCCGCTGCAATTAATGCAAACAAAGAAGCCGTTATGAAATCATTAACGGCAAATTATGAAGCAGATAAAACTACTGCATTACAAATTTGGGATTTTGCGGAAGTAGGTTATAAAGAAAATAAAAGTGCTGCTTTACATGTACAGCATTTAAAAGATGCAGGCTTTACTGTTGAAACGGGTGTTGCAGGCATTCCAACATCTTTTGTAGCTACTTATGGTTCCGGCAGTCCGGCTATTGGTATTTTAGCAGAATATGAT
>JALRFB010000341.1 GCA_023256555.1 Sediminibacterium sp.
CAATTGATTTGTATACTGCAGTTAAATTCTCTATTAACTGAAGTGTTGTAAAATCTGCTTTTCCAAAACTTACGTGCACAATTCCAGTTTTATCAGCTTTATATTCAAATTTTCCTTTTTTAAATTCTGATAAGGTATTAGTTAAAGTTGTTGTTACAGTTCCAGATTTCGGTGATGGCATTAATCCTTTTGGACCTAAAACACGCCCTAATTTTGCAAGTTTAGGCATAATTTCTGGAGTTGCAATTAATAAATCAAAATTAATATTTCCTTGACTAATTAAACTTATTAAATCATCGTTTCCAACGATATCAGCTCCTGCATTTTGTGCTTCTTCAAAATTATTTTCATTTGTTAAAACAGCAATTGTTGTTGTTTTACCACTACCATTTGGTAGCGTCATTGCCGTTCTCAATTGTTGATCCGCATATTTTGGATCAATGTTTAAATTTGCATGTAATTCAACACTTTCAATAAATTTTGCTGTTGCTGTTTCTTTTAAAACTTGAATTGCTTCTTCTAAATTTGTGTAAACTCTATTTTTTGTTATTTCAACATTTTT
>JALRFB010000342.1 GCA_023256555.1 Sediminibacterium sp.
TTGTGGAACCAGATGAACTACGGCGAAGACTTAGTCTTTGGCCCTCGCGGGGGTGGCCTGTATTATTGGAATGCTACGGACGGCGTAGCTACTCGCGGTGTTGCGCTAAACACTCTTGGTGGCACAGTCACATTTACCAATGCATCCCCAACAGTTGTTACCTCTACCATCCTATACACGGAAGGGGCAGCGCTTCAATTTTCTGGCGGCTCACTGCCATCGGGGGTTACTGCTGGAACTACGTACTACGTATTTCAAGTTGACGGCTTGACTTTTAATTTGCTCAACAGCGCGGGTGCTGAAGTCAACACAGCTTCGTCAGGCTCTGGTACGGTATCTTTGATTGTCGATGCGCCCCTTGTTCAAAACAACTTGACTGTGTCTGACTCTTCACGCTTTGTGATGGTGTTTGGCACTAATGACTACGGCTCCAGCACCATTGACCCAATGCTAATTCGCTGGTCAGCGCAGGACGATATCTACAACTGGACGCCAGACGCCACCAATCAGGCAGGGTTTACCCGACTATCGCACGGCTCGCAGATCATTACGACTGTTC
>JALRFB010000343.1 GCA_023256555.1 Sediminibacterium sp.
CCAAGCCAAATGGAAAACAACCCAATGGCAGTTGGGTATTGGCATGTCCTTATTTAATTTCTAATTTCTACACTATTTCAATTTCAACTCCTTTTTTAAATTTGTGAGTTTAAGTTCCAATTGGACTAATGCAGCATTTTGCTCTTTAATGAATCCATTGTCTTGTATGCTTCCTACTACGGCAATCATTTCTACTTCGCTTTCATATACCATTTTTCTAAATGGATTTGCATAATCTTTAGCGCGGGTTTTTTGAATACGATCAGTGATGTCCTTTTTTATTTCCAAATAGCTATCCAGCCAATGAACAAATTGAGTGCTTGAAACTTTACTCAAAGGCTTCTTTGTTAATTTTTCCAAAGTGGACAAAGCGTGTAAATCCTTTCGGGTGTTGTATTTCTCCGATTCTGTTTCGTAGAATGCATGTACTTGGTTCCAACTTTCAATGGTGCCGGATTTAATTTTATTTAATAGCCCTTCTACATTTTTTGACGGAATTAACTGACCACCAATATTAGACCATGTTAAATTAGTAGGTGATAACTTTACCTGC
>JALRFB010000344.1 GCA_023256555.1 Sediminibacterium sp.
GCTAAAACTACTTTCACTGTTGCTAAAGGCACTATTGACAACTTCACTAAGTACGGAGACGTAAATGAAGTGATGGAAGCTGTAAAGCCAGTAGTTGCTCTTAAAAATGTAGAAATTATCAAAGGATAATAAAACTTTCCGAGAGTCAGTGAATATATATAATCTCACTGACTCTTACACCTGGCTGGGTGGTGGAACTGGTAGACACGCAGGACTTAAAATCCTGTGGACTGAAAAGTCCGTGCGGGTTCGATTCCCGCCCCAGCTACAAAAATTTGGTTCCGTAGCTCAGTGGATAGAGCAACAGCCTTCTAAGCTGTGGGTCGAAGGTTCGAGTCCTTCCGGGATCACTAAAAATATAATATGAGACGAATTAATATTGTACTGGTAATTGGAGCCTTATTTTGTTTTGGCTTAGGTTACATGACATCAAGAACGTTCCGAGATTCATATGGTGTAAATCCAAGAGTATATCAAGAGATTGACTCACTACGAATGCAATTGCGTAGTAAAGACAGCGCTATATTAGATCTTAGTTGTCAAGTTGATAT
>JALRFB010000345.1 GCA_023256555.1 Sediminibacterium sp.
AAAATTGTACAAAAAATTTACATCCAAGGAAGTGTCCTTGCTATATAAATTAATATACATCAACATATTTGACTCCTCTCGAGTTATTTTAACACCTTGTTTAACAACTGCTGGTGGTAATTTATTTATAACCGCAGCCACTCTATTTTGTACGTTCACAGATGCGATATTAGGATCAGTTCCTAATTCAAAAATTACATTAATGGAACAAACTCCATCATTACCTGCATCAGATGCAATATACTTCATGCCTGGTACCCCATTGATAGCACGTTCTAATGGAATAACCACCGCCTTAATCATTAATTCACCGTTAGCACCTGGGTATTCGGCGGATATGTTAACTTTTGGTGGTGAAATAGCAGGAAATTGTGTGACAGGGAGCTGTATTATTGCCAATGCCCCTAACAATGTAATAATTATCGAAATTACAATAGATAGTACAGGCCTCTTAATGAATTGACTAAACATAAAAATTTATTATTTTAATGGATACCTATTGTTTGTTTGCAAAAATTAAGGCTTGTAAAGAGGGTAAGAAAACTGTT
>JALRFB010000346.1 GCA_023256555.1 Sediminibacterium sp.
TGGGTGATACAATAAATCTTGCAGAGTCTGTGTTATAATCATAGATATTCGCGAATTTATTTTTATCTAAAGAGTCAACACAGTATCCACCATACAATCCAAGTGGATCAAGGATATGATGTTTTACATATTGATCAAATCTTTCTCCTGAAGTTCTTTCAATAATTGTCCCAACCATATTAAAATTTAGATTACAATATTGATAGCCCTTTCCAGGTTCATAATCATTATAACATTTTGCCCAATTAGGATTTTTGGCTGGATTGATATAGTCTAAACTAAAATATCCTTCACTATCATTAATAGAAGATAATAATAGCTTTAATGTAATGACAGTTTCTGGATATTTTGGATTACGAATTTTAAATCCAATAAGATTACTTACATCATCATCCAAACTTAATTTTCCAGCTTCAACTAATTGCATAATTGAAGTGGCAGAAAAAGATTTTGAAATAGAGGCAATTCTGAAAATGTTTTCATTAGTTAAAGGATCTCCAGTTTCCAAATTTTTTACACCAAATGAATGTGTGTAAATCATTTTATTA
>JALRFB010000347.1 GCA_023256555.1 Sediminibacterium sp.
ATTTTTCAGGCTTTCTTGAAATGCTTAAATGCACAGCAAACTAGAAAGCTTTTCTCTGCTAGGGAAATATTGTCTCGAGTAGACACGGTGAAAAAGTTAGTGCAGAAATCATTCTTTCCATCACCGGATTATATTGCTACACCGCGAGAGCAATTCAATTATGAAATATACACTCGTTTCAAAGCATACAATGACATTTTAATCGAACAGAATGTTGTTTTCCCTCCATTTTATGCTGAATTTCAAAGTTCAGTTGGTTCTCGTCTCGTAGAGTTGATTAGTACAAGTCAACAATCAACACCATCGGCATTATCTTCAACACAGATTGAAGATAAATTACAAGACGCATTCAAGACTATTGATGTGATAAGTACACTACTGATAGAGAACGGAATCATCTCTTCTTGGGAACGATCCGTACCTTCTCCTGAAGATTTAGAAGACTTCACTGAACCATATTTTGCACCGAATGGAGATAACTTTTCTGTGACATCTGACTTACAATTTACTTTAGCACTGGTTGGTGATGTTACTCTTAAATCGCAAAT
>JALRFB010000348.1 GCA_023256555.1 Sediminibacterium sp.
ATTATGGTGTCCATTTTTATTATCTCTTTTTAAAGTTATTATTTGATCAATATATTTTGTTTGATAAAGAAACTCCTCTGCCTTTGAAGTTTTTTTAACTAATATATTTACTGGGCTTTTATAATGCTCTGAAATTGCTTTGATATAGGGCAAAAAAATTACCGTATCACCAATACCCATTCTGTTTTGAATTGCTAATATTTTCATTTATTATTTATAATCTTTACTAATTAAAAATTTTTACATAAATTTTGTACATGAGTAAAATTAAAGGCATATATGCAGCCTCTGTATCTATTTTAAAGGATAATTTAAGCTTAGATATTGAAAAAACAATCAAACATATTGAAAATTTGATTGAAGAGGGGTGCCATGGAGTGGCTGTATTTGGTAGTACAGGCCAAGCTCAATTAATTTCAATTTCAGAAAAAATTGAACTACTAAACAATTTGGCTGCAAGTAAATATAAAGACAATTATATAATTGGCACTGGTCTAAATTCTTTAGGCGAAACAGTAAATCTTGTAAAAATTGCATCATCATT
>JALRFB010000349.1 GCA_023256555.1 Sediminibacterium sp.
CCCCAAAACCCCAAAACCCCTTTCATTTGAAAAAAACTTATAAAATTTAAAATGTCAGACAATACAAAGTTCGTGGTTTACGACACAACATCGGATTTGCCAAACTCGGAGAATATTCTAACGGAGCCCATCTTGGCCAGTTTTCCAGAAAAAATGCCTGCTGGTGATCAGCTGAAAAAAATGAAATTTAGCATTTATTAGCAGGAGAAAAAGAGCTCATACCAAACTAAAAATAGGCGTGTTATAAAATCTGAGAGAAAAAACATCAAGTATAGAGCTGAGAATTTTGGGCAAAATGATCTGTAAGATTATTATCTTGGAGTGATATCAAGTAAGCATGAAGGCAAAGTCTATATGGTCCCAGTATCCACACCTTACCAATTCAGATAAGAAATCGAGGGGTTTAAAGAGAAATATGGGCAAGCTGAGGACAATGAAGCCATCAAGAATATGAGTTACATCGAAAAGAAAGCGCTTCTTGTCAAGAATTTTGGAGTGCTTAAGGCCTAGAGGCAAACAGAGCAAATGATCTCAAATAATG
>JALRFB010000034.1 GCA_023256555.1 Sediminibacterium sp.
ATGCTTTAATTGCAGCGCATATTAATACACAAGAAGTAAAACAAACTGACTAATGAGTCTAGGAAAAGTTTTCTTATTACCCATGCTATTGCATGAAGAAGGATGGGATAGTATTCCAAGTGACATAGTCAAATGGATAAAGGGATGTGATGCCTTTTTTGTTGAAAATGAAAAAACCACCAGACGCTATTTTAAAAAGCTTTGGAGAGAAATGGTGATTGAAGAATATGTATGGCATGCTATCCATAAAGTTGAAGCAGAACAAATTGAATCTTTTAGAGAATTATTAAAAGCAGGAAAAAATATTGGCATCATATCTGAAGCTGGTTGTGCAGGTGTGGCAGACCCGGGTCAAATATTAGTCGGCATTGCCCAAGAGATTGGAGCCGAAGTAAAACCTTATGTTGGACCCAATTCAATCTTATTGGCTTTAATGGCAAGTGGTATGAATGGGCAATTATTTCAGTTCCATGGCTATCTCCCCATTGACAATACAGAAAGAAAGAAAAAAATTCAAGCACTAGAACAAGATATGCGTACTAGAAATTGTACTCAAATTTGTATTGAGACCCCCTATAGAAATGATCAATTATTAGACGCTATATTGCAAAGCTGTCATGCATCTACTAAGATTTGTATTGGGGTAGATTTAACCGGGCCTTCAGAATGGATAAAAACCGGAACAGTAGACTATTGGAAGAAAAATAAACCTAGCCTACATAAAAAGCTAGCAGTATTCTTAATGGGACAATAAAGTATTTACCGAAAAATTTTGAAAAGAAATTAATGGCATAATGCAATATGGAGAAAAGCATATTGCATTGGAAAGCAGAACATCCTAGCTTAATTATTTCTATATTTCTACTAACTGGAGTATTATTTGTTAAACTTCCTATTTTAACGAATTCCAATCTAGCAATTATATTATTACTTAGTTGGATCATTTTGATTTTTGCCAATTATTATCTTAAAAATGCATTTAGCAAAAGTTGTATTTCAATAGTTTGCTTAATATTTTGGGGTTATTCCATGGTGCAATTCCAAGAAAAAAATAATGAAAGCTTATTATTGGAATTTCTTGACCCTTATGTACAACCATTAAGAGCAATTATACTTCATAAGATTGATTTATTTATATTATCTAATACAAATAATCAATTTGCAAAAGCATTAATTGTTGGACAAAAAAATACAATTGATCCAGCAACGCTCGAAGCTTATTCCGCATTAGGCATTATGCATATTATTGCTATCAGTGGAATGCACCTAGACTTGGTTGCAAATTATTTAACAAAAATTACAGGATGGTTACCTAGAAACAAATATTTGCAATTAGTAGAATTAATTTTTTTAATTACAGTCATAAGTACATATACCCTCATTGCAAACGCAAGCCCTTCAGTAGTCAGAGCGGCACTCTATTTCTGCTTATTCAAAATAGGAGGATACTTTAATTTACACAGGTATATTTTAAACGGGATAGCTGGCGGGTTATTGATTATGCTTTTATTTCATCATCAAACTATTTGGCATATTGGATGGCAATTATCCTACGCTGCAGTAATAGGCATTCATATTGTTCATCCTTTAATAAACAATATTTTCGAACTTAATAATCCCCTCATCAAATCTATTTGGAATAATTTTTCCATAACTATGTCCACCCAAATTACTACATTACCCCTGATAGTTTATTATTTTCATACCATCTCAACAGGCATTATATTAAGCAATATGCTGATGATTCCCTTAAGCAACTTGCTATTGGAAGCATTAATCATTCTTGTCTTCTTGCCAATATACTGGGCTAAAACTATTCATTGGGGTCAGCTTATCGAATACTATATGCAAAAAATAGCTCAATTAGTACATTATATTTTCACAATAAGTCCACAACCACTATATTTTACAAGTGTTAGCATCTACTATCTACTTGCATACTATACAATCTTCATGTACCTTTGCTTATGGAAAAAAAGATACAATCAGCCCTTATTTCGGTATTCTACAAAGATGGCTTAGAGCCCTTAGCAAGAACCCTTCATTCTTTGAATATTACCATCTATTCTACTGGTGGTACTCAAAAATTTCTAGAAGATCTTGGCATTCCTTGTGTAGCAGTAGAATCTGTAACAGGTTACCCATCCATTTTGGGCGGCCGTGTTAAAACCTTGCACCCATCAGTTTTTGGAGGAATATTAGGAAGAAGGTATGAAGAGCAGGATTTACAAGAAATGGCTCAGTATAAAATTCCTGAATTAGATTTAGTAATTGTTGATTTATATCCTTTCGAAGAAACATTAAGAAATACTTCTGAAGAAAAGTTAATCATTGAGAAGATTGATATTGGCGGTCCTTCTATGATTCGTGCAGCTGCAAAAAATTTCCGCGACCTAGTAGTATTATCTGCAAAAGATGACTATGCTAAGTTAAATCAAATGCTATTGGATCAAAAAGGAACCACTACTTTAGATCAAAGAAAAGCATTTGCTGCAAAAGCATTTGAAGTAGTCATGCATTATGATATTGCAATAAGTAATTATTTCAATCCAATTACAGCAAAAACTTTGCGATATGGAGAAAACCCTCATCAGATTGCCAATTTTTATGGTAATCTAGATAGTTGGTTTACTCAATTAAATGGTAAAGAATTATCGTACAATAATTTAGTGGATGTAGATGCTGCCATAGCTATCATCACTGAATTACCTAAAACAAGTTTTGCTATCATAAAGCATACCAATGTTTGTGGCGTTGCACAAAGAAATACGGTATTAGAAAGTTGGACAGCAGCATTAGCGGGTGATCCAGAAAGCGCTTTTGGTGGTGTACTGGTAACCAATGGCACCATCGACAAAGCAACTGCAGAAGCAATACAAGAAATTTTCTTTGAAGTATTAATCGCGCCTGCATTTGATGCAGATGCAGTCAATATTTTATCTGCTAAGAAAAACAGAATTTTATTACAAACAAAAGAAGGTGTCAATTTTAAAGCAACTCAACAAAAGTCTATTCTAAATGGAACTTTAGAACAAGGCATTGATGCGGGCAACTTTTCACAATGGGACGAAATGGGAGCTAGATCTTGCACTGATCAAGAAAAAGAAGATTTAATTTTTGGCAATATAGTTTGTAAACATTTAAAGAGCAATGCTATTGCACTAATAAAGAATAAACAATTAGTGGGAAAAGGATGTGGTCAAACTTCAAGAGTAGATGCTTTAAGACATGCTATTGAAAAAGCAAAACAATTCAATTTTGATTTAAAAGGTGCAAGTTTAGCATCTGATGCATTTTTCCCATTTGACGATTGCGTGAAAATTGCACATCAAGCTGGCATTGAAAGTTTTATTCAACCCGGCGGATCAGTAAGAGACAAGGACAGTATTGAGTATTGTGTAAACAACGGATTAGCCATGGTAATAACAGGCCTTAGACATTTTAAACACTAGTCCATGTCCCATCAACAAAAAGCATACCTAGCCCTCGCAGTAACCAGTATTGTATGGGGCACTACTTGGGTAGCTAGTAAGATGGGAATTAATCATATGCCAGCTTTAGAACTGGCAAGTATTAGACAATTTCTTGGTGGTAGTATTTATATTTCTTTTTTTCTATTGATCAAAAAAGAAAACTTACCTAATAAGAGACAGTTTTTATGGCTAATACCAATGGCATTCTTAATGTTTGTTTCTTCGAATGGAATTGCTACTTATGGATTACAATTTATCACAAGTGGCTTGGCAGCATTAATAGCAGCTTTATATCCACTATCTGTTGTATTAATTGAAAGATTTTATTACAAAGCCATCCAAATCACTCCGCAAACAATGCTTGGATTATTTTTAGGATTATTGGGCATTGGTTTTATTTTTTACAAAGACAGTTTGCAAGTACATGTTGGCCATTATGCATTAGGTGTGGGCTTGTCTATGTTTGCCATGTTAACATGGAGTGTAGGTTCTATTATCATTTCAAGAACTAAAATAGACCTTAACCCATATTATTCTATTGGTTGGCAAATGTTTATTAGTGCGATTATTATGGGGCTGTTTACATTTATTTCTGGTAATTATATTCCTTTAACAGAAGTGCCTGCTATATCTTGGGGAGTGATTATTTATATGGTTATTGGAGGATCAGTATTTGCATTTATTTCTTTCATATATAGCATGAAACATTTACAAGCATCCATTGCATCTTTATATGCCTATATAAATCCAATTGTGGCTATTTGGGTGGGATCCTTATTGTTAAAAGAAGCGATGAGTTGGAATAGTATTGTAGGAACTATTTGCACCTTAACAGGAGTATACCTCGTAAACAACAGTTTGAAAAAGCAGAAAGATCCAGTAGAAGTGATTTCAGATGCAGATGCGATGTAGTTATTTTTTCTGTTGCTCTTTCCAAAGTTGATTAAATGTTTTCTTTGGGAACTCTAATGGAGCTCTTTTAGACGACCAGCCTTTGAACATTTTGTTGATCACCCAATTTTTAATTGGGGCAGTACCTTGATTCATTAAAGTTCTATTTAATGAAGCTTGCTTCCACATTTTCCAAGCAAATTTCTCTGCAAAACTACTTTCTCCAATTACTACAGATTCTCTTCTATTCTCCAATAATAATTCGTGTAGATTAATTTTCACTGGGCATACTTCGGTGCAATTACCACATAAGCTAGACGCATAACTTAAGTGCTTATAATCGTGCATCCCTCTAAGATGGGGAGTAATAACACTTCCAATTGGCCCACTATAGGTAGTCTCATAAGCATGTCCTCCAATATTCTTATAAACAGGACAAGCATTTAAACAAGCTCCACAACGTATACAATACAATGCTTCCCTACTTTTTGCATTGGCCAATAATTCTGTACGACCATTGTCCAATAAGATCACATACATTTCTTCTGGACCATCTGTTTCGTCCGATTTTTTAGGACCCGAAATAATACTATTGTATACAGTAACTTGTTGCCCTGTACCGTATGTAGAAAGTAAGGGCCAAAATAAACCTAGATCATTGATTGATGGAACTAGTTTTTCTATACCAACAATAACAATATGAGTTTTGGGCCAAGAGGCAGATAGTCTTGCATTGCCTTCATTTTCAGTCACAGCAATAGCGCCAACATCAGAAATAATAAAATTAGCTCCAGTTACACCAATTTCTGCTTGTGTATATTTCTCTCTTAAATTTTTTCTGGCCACCAAGGTTAATTCCTCAGGAGTCATATTGATATCTGTACCTAATTTCTCTGCAAATAATTTAGCTACATCTTCTTTGCTTTTATGCATTGCAGGTGTAACAATATGATAAGGAGCTTCTCCGTCTAACTGTTGAATGTATTCTCCCAAATCAGTCTCCACACTTTCTACTCCTATAGATTCCAAAAAACTATTTAAATGAATTTCTTCGGTCACCATGCTCTTGCTTTTTACAATCGACTTGCAAGATTTTTCTTTACACAAGTCGCCAATAAAACTCAAAGCTTGCTCACTATCTTCTGCCCAAAATACTTTGGCACCCCTTTTAGTAATTTGAGTTTCAAATTGAGTAAGATGTAAATCCAAATGCTCTATAGCTTCCCATTTTCTATTTTTGGCCAATTCTCTCACACGGCTCAAATCGGTAAATTGAACTTTACCTTTGGGTACAACAGCATTATACTTGCCAATATTGGTATTGATTTTTTTTCGGTGATCTAAATCAATTGCCTTGGCACTACTTTTCGAATCAAATGATGCTGCGTAGATACTTTCCATTAGTACAAAACTACTTATTTTTCTCTTTCAAATGAGCTGCTGTAGCATCTAAGGTTTCATAGAAGGTTTCACCATATTTTCTGATGATGGACTCTTTCAAAAACACATAAGCTGGCACTTTCAATTTCTTACCTAAAGAACAAGCCGCTTTACATAAATCTTCCCTAGGCTCATAATTCATATATTCAATTCCAGGATCAGATTTACTTTTTGATAGTTTAATAGGGAATAAATGGCAGCTAATAGGCTTTTTCCAAGGAATTTTGCCATCGTTATAAGCCTGTTCAAAGGCACATTTAATAATACCTTCCTTATCCTTATATCCATAAGCACAAATCTTTCCTTCAATTGTGGGAGTCACCCAACCAAATTCTCTATCATACAAATAAGGACCCACTTGTTGAATCTCTTTTATCCCTTCTTTAGTCATATAAGGCTTCACAATTTCAAAAAAGTCTTTTACATATTGCTTCTCTTTATTTTCTAAAGGAGCGCCGGCATCGCCATCCTCGCAACAACCACCTTTGCATTTAGTTAAATCACAAACAAATTGCTCTTCCACCACTTGGTCACTCACTAAAACATGGTCAATAATAATCATAGGAAAAATTGTTTTGTAAAGATAGTTTTATTTCCATCTCAAACTTCGTACCATATGCTGCATATCTTTAAAAAGATATTGATTTATGGGTGCTAAAGAATCTTCATTGGGGGTTGTTTCAAAATACAAGGCCGCTCTTAAGAAATGTCTAGTAGAATCAGTAGCAAAAAACTGATAGGCAGTAGCGACATCTCCTCCAATATGAAAAAACACTCCTTTTACTTGGTCATTCACTTCAAAAGCAGAGTCTTCAATGAAATTGGCCTTGCTATTATGATTGTTTGCAAAAGTATAAGCATCTCTCACCAAAGTATCTAAACTTGTTTTTGGTGTGATATCATTATAGCTTACAAATAAAGTTGCTCCAAACTGAGGATAACGAATATTCAACCATGCCTCTTTACGCATATCAGTACCTAAATAATTTACGTTTTTGTCAATCACTGCATATGTTGGAAACTCAAAAGAATAGGGATAACCTGCTTCAGAAAAACTTTGAAATTGCTTAGCAGGTAATTCAATTTGTTGGTATCCCTTTGGTTTAATAACATAGGGTTGATTACATGCCAGCAGACCAATAATTAAGCAACAACAAAAATTAATGTACAATCGCATCTGTATTGTTTGTATTAATTGGAGCGATAATTAATTGTAATTTATGAATCCTATTTTTTTGAATTTCTAAAACAGTAAAACTAAACTGCTTATACTTTACTAATTGTTGTACAACAGGAAATGCTCCGGCCAATTCTAAAAATAATCCAGCTACAGTATCACTTTCCCCTTTCACCTCGTCAAAAAATGGAGTAGGCAAATCAAGATAATTACATAAATCAATAATGGCTGTTTTTCCTTCAATGATATAATGATAAGGATCTATTTTTTTAATTGTGGACTCTTCCTCATCAAATTCATCTTTAATATCCCCAACAATTTCTTCCAAAATATCTTCTAAAGTAATAATACCACTGGTTCCACCAAACTCATCTACAACAATCGCAAAATGAATTCTTTTAGCTTGAAATTCTTTAAGTAAATCTTCAATCATCTTTTGCTCGTGTACAAAAAAGGCAGGCCTAATTAAAGTGTGCCAATCAAAACCCTCTTCTTTTTGTAAATGAGGCAAAACATCTTTAGTGTGAATCATTCCTACAATGGAATCCAGGTCTTCTTTAAACACAGGAAACCTACTGTAATTGTATTCTTTTATATTATTCAATAAATCATGAAAGGCAATCGTTTCATCAACACCGTATACATCCAAACGAGTTTTCATAATTTGTTTCACCGTAATATTCCCAAACTTCACTATCCCTTTTAGAATCTTCTTTTCATTTTCTTGATTATTGGGAGAAGTAGTTAATTCAATGGCGTGATCTAATTCTTCAATACTATAAGAACTACCCATTTTTTTATTCGACAATCTGTTTTCAATAATATTGGTATACTTTACCATCCAAGCACTTGGTTTAGAAAAAATAAAATAAACCAACTGAATGATCAATCCAAAATCTTGAGCAAAACGAATATTATTCTGAGTAGCCATTACCTTGGGCATAATTTCACCAAAGAATAATAACATCAATGTGACTGCAATCACTTTTATAATGAACTCAAAACCTGGGATAGGAATTTGCTCAAATATAAATGCATGATCAATTAAAATATTTGCGATTAGAATGATGCATATATTAATAAAACTATTGGCAA
>JALRFB010000350.1 GCA_023256555.1 Sediminibacterium sp.
ATTTAGGGTTTAAAAGTTTTAATACTAAGCACGGTACGATTGGAACTTTAATATGCTGGGATCAATGGTTTCCAGAAGCAGCACGTTTAACGGCTCTAAAGGGTGCGGAAATCATATTTTATCCAACAGCAATAGGCTGGCATTTACGTGAAAAAAAAGAATTTGGTAAATCACAATTAAATGCATGGCTTACAATTCAAAGATCACACGCTATAGCAAATGGAGTATTCGTTGTTTCTGTTAACAGAGTTGGTATTGAAGGTAAAAAAGATAAATCTATCGAATTTTGGGGCAATTCAATCGTATTTGACCCTAATGGAAATATTATTGCAGAAGCTAGCAACGACAAGGAGGAAATTATTATCTGTAATATTGATCTAAGCAAAGTTGAAAAAGTAAGACAACATTGGCCATTCTTAAGAGATAGAAGAATTGATCAATACCACGGTCTATTAAAAAATCCATCCAATGAATGAAAATCTGGCATCTTTGGGTTATAGAATGCCAGCAGAATGGGAAAAGCAAAATTCCACATGGTTAG
>JALRFB010000351.1 GCA_023256555.1 Sediminibacterium sp.
AATTTTCTTATTTTTTCTTGCTGCAATTAAAGCCGCTTCATTAACAATGTTTGCTAAATCGGCACCTGAGAAACCGGGGGTAGATCTTGCAATAGCAATTGTTTTAACTGATTTGTCCATTTTGATTTTCTTAGTATGAACCTTTAAAATTTTATCACGACCAATAATATCTGGTGCGGGAACAACGACCTGTCTATCAAATCTTCCTGGTCTTAAAAGTGCCGGATCTAAAACATCTGGTCTGTTAGTTGCTGCAACAATAATAACACCTTCATTAGCCTCAAACCCATCCATTTCTACAAGAAGTTGATTTAGTGTTTGTTCACGTTCATCGTTTCCTCCGCCTAAGCCTGCTCCACGATGTCTTCCAACAGCATCAATTTCATCAATAAAAATAATACAAGGTGCATTTTTTTTACCTTGTTCAAACATATCTCTTACTCGACTTGCACCAACACCTACAAACATTTCAACAAAATCAGAACCTGAGATAGAAAAGAAAGGTACGCCCGCCTCGCCAGCGATAGCTCTAGCTAAG
>JALRFB010000352.1 GCA_023256555.1 Sediminibacterium sp.
ATTAAATAAAAATTATTTTAATCGAAAAGGCTGTATCTTAGTGCCCTTTAATGCTTTAATAAAATTAAGATAAATAATGAAAAAAAATATTTTTTATTTAATTATTATTTCTATGATTTTCTTTACTAAAAATATCAACGCAAATGATAATCGCACATTGTATGATTTTTACTTTAATGATGTGGATGGAAAAAAATATTTATTATCACAACATAAGAATAAAGTAGTTTTGTTAGTCAATGTTGCAAGTCAATGTGGTTTTACTAAACAGTATGCGGATCTACAAACTTTGTGGGATAAATATAAAAGTAAAAATTTTGTAATTATTGGGGTGCCTTCTAATGATTTTGGCAATCAAGAACCTGGTACCAATGCTGAAATTAAGAATTTTTGTGAAACTAATTTTAATATCAATTTTCCAATCATGGAAAAAGTAGTAGTTAAAGGCAAAAATGCTCACCCTGTTTATTTATGGGCTAGGGAAAGTTATGGAAGTGCAGCTGAACCCAAATGGAATTTTCACAAAATATTAATTGAT
>JALRFB010000353.1 GCA_023256555.1 Sediminibacterium sp.
CCCCAAAACCCCAAAACCCCTTTCCTTTGAATAATATTATAATTCAATTCAACAGCCATTCTCAAAAATGCCTTATATCTTATCAGTTGTCTACTTTTTAATACATTCTCTAGCCTATGCCACTAGTCTCTTTTAAGGCTACCCAATCCTGAGATTGGAGGCGTATCGGATCATGCTACTCAGCTCTTTCAGGGTGCTCATCAGGTCTTGGTGATTGTTGGCACGCTTGATGTACTCACCCACGAGAGTACCGTTTTCTTGTTGCACCATAGCGTAGTTTTTACGCATATTACTGATGTCGTTGATAATTAAACTAGCTTCTGCTTTCACTACAGAGACTTTTAAGTTTTGAATAGACTCTGAGATGTTTGCAGCAAAATGTGTCTTCAGTTGATTGCTCTCTTCAATCTTAAAAAGTACTTCTTCATTGAGTCTGGCCATCTCAATTGGGAAGCTGGCAGTGCTCTGAAATTCTTTGACACCCAAAAATTCAGCTACAAAATCTTGAATGATGTCACTTGCTAATTCTATGCTTGG
>JALRFB010000354.1 GCA_023256555.1 Sediminibacterium sp.
ATTATTATAATTCATTCTGGGTATCATTGTCTGAGCATGCGTTAAGGTCAATTGTTTTTTTCACCATATTTCTAACTCTGGTAGTTTTTAGTCCCATTGACTTTTTGGTGGACATTTTGGGAATTTTTTCAGAATTCATATAGCATTTTGTAACTTTGGTTTTTAATTAGGATTTTTTCTTTTCTTCTTTTGCTGGCAAAGTCTTAATAGTGTTTTTATTATGCTTTATTTGCTTGACTTTAGGGATCTGCTAAGGTTTGTCATTTGTCGGATTTTCATTGAAATTGGAATCTGAAATGCTGATGCCCACATACTATTTGTCAAAATGCTCGATTGAAGAATTTCCATCTGGGATACGGAATTCGTCTTCCTAGAGGCCCTCGTCTGGCTCTGTTTGGATGTAGCTGTACTTTGTAGGAGAGCCAGATTTCCTTCTAGCCTACTGTTACTGGTTGCTCATCATAATTTGCTAAAGATGTTATAAAAATTATATAATTTTCAAAGGAAAGGGGTTTTGGGGTTTTGGGGAGAT
>JALRFB010000355.1 GCA_023256555.1 Sediminibacterium sp.
AAATGAATCGTTAAAAAATTGTGCATGTCTGAGCGAAGCGAGTTCACAATTTTAGATTTATTTTTAGTTTTTTAGCGTTAAGTGGCGAGCTGAGAAGAAGGAAAAGATTTTATAGATGTTATTTTATTATTTTACTTCTATATCAACGCCTAAACGAGGTCTTAATCTTTGTTTGCTTTTATTGAAAACTTGCATTCCTTTTTTTACACCTTTTCTTAAAGCCTCTTGTTCTTCCAAAGGCAAATGATAAACCTCTTTACATTCTGTTGTACAACATCCATCAAATGTCTTTGCGCATTCTTCACATTGAATAAATAATAAATGACATGCATCATTCTTGCAATTAGTATGTGTATCCGCAGGCTTGCCGCATTGATGACATTTAGCAACCACATCCTCTGTTATACGCTCTCCTAATCGATCATCAAATACAAAATTCTTTCCTTTAAATTGGCTTTCTAATCCCGCTTCTTTGATTTTATTAGCATAATGAATTACACCACCTTCTAAATGAAATACATTTTTAAAACC
>JALRFB010000356.1 GCA_023256555.1 Sediminibacterium sp.
AATTTTAGAAATTGTACTTATTTTTTTAATTTTTAATTTAGCTGTTTTTTCAATCAGTTTAATTGTGTGAACAGTTGGCATAATTAAAACTTTTTTTCTTGGACCGTATGCATGAATAAAGTTTCTATTATCAATACATATGCCTACATGTCCTTTCCAATAAATAATATTACCTTTTTTAAATTCAATTTTATTATTTTTTTTACAATATTTTACTTGGTCTTTAGTATCTCTTGGAAAAAATTTATTATTAAATTTAAAATATATTTGTAAAAGTGCAGAACAATCAATTCCATCACATGATTTACCTCCCCATAGATATTTTGTATTTAAAAATTGTTTAAAAATTTTTATAAAGTTTTGATCCTTAAAGTTTATTTGCTTTGTATCTTTTACTATGATAATTTAGTAAAATTTATTTTTATTATTTTGTTTTCAAGTTTTAAATTTTATTCCAATACTGAGTTACGCATTATTAATTAGATAGAAAAAAAAATTTAACAAAACTGTAATATTTCTTAAAATAGATAT
>JALRFB010000357.1 GCA_023256555.1 Sediminibacterium sp.
GGTATTAATTCCTGATATAGAAAGATCTTCACATAAAACTATATATTTAAGATTTATTTGTCTTAAAAATTTCTGATCGTATCTATCTAACTCTTGTCTTATAATCTTATATTTTTCTTCTAATTCTTTATCGACTGAATTGTAACAATTGATATTGTTATCTAGACCAATCGTGAAAGGTTGTTTTGCGTATACATACCTTAATTTATTTGGAGTTTTTAAATCATAGACCTCAAGATTTGGAATTTTAATCAACTCATAAATTGTATTAGCTTTAGCAGAAGAGATAAGAATTAATAAAAATATTAAATAAATTATTTTATTCATTAATTAGATATTCAAAGATATTCTAAATTAAAACAATGTGATACAGTTGCTTATGAAAAAAGAAAAAAATAAAAATCCAATACAGCCTGTAAGTGGAACAAAAGTACCAAGATTCGCAGGTCCCTCTACATTTGCAAGACTTCCTGAATTAAGAGATGTTGAAAGCTGTGATGTAGCTATTGTTGGAATTCCTTTTGAT
>JALRFB010000358.1 GCA_023256555.1 Sediminibacterium sp.
TCATCAATGTCGTATGGGCGTTCGGTAATGTAGGGTTTCGGCACGAGGCTTTGTTTAGGGAGCTCTGTCGATATCTCCATCGAGAGAAGGATGCGATTCCGGCGAAACTCTACGCCACAGCGGTATGGTCGATATCGATGGTTCATCCTGAAATGCTTCCAGCAATCGCAACCCGTAGAGATCTTGATCGTGTCGGCTACGATGCCTCGGGCTGGATTCAGCTCTACAACGCGCTCCTCGTCGCGGGCGTGGTGTCTCCTTCGGAGGTGTTTCCTGCATATGAGAGGTCGGTCCAGCGTTTGATGGTGGGAAGACCAAATCGCTTCGAGCTCGATGTTGAGCGTACAGTTCGAGATATCCTCGCGGATAAATCGTATAGCATTGAACCCCAAAAAGTGATCGGTGGAGTTGTCACGGATTGGTATGTTGAGGTAGACGGCAAAAAGTTCGTCATAGAGTGCGATGGAAACCGGCATCACGTTCTTTCGGGGCCTGATGGCGGTCTGGCCGAGGGAGGTGAGAGG
>JALRFB010000359.1 GCA_023256555.1 Sediminibacterium sp.
CGGTCACCAGGATCGCTTTCCATGCGACATTGGCAGCACCCGCCGGGCCATCCATGTGCAGGCGGAGTCCCTCAAGTGTGACGGTTCCTCCTGTCACTTTCAGCATGTGATGTGACTGCGGATGCTTTTCAGGCCGGTACCTGAGCCCGTCTGGCGACAGGCCGATCTGATATTCGAAAATCGGTTCGTAACCAAACCCTGCCTGGATCGTGATGTCGGCATTGAATTCGTCATGGCTGGTTTTGAATGGGCCGTTCCCGTCGACGCGGATGATGTCACCCGGTTTGGCAGCCTTGAGAATATCCTGCAGCGTCTCTTCACGCGGCACTTCAGGGCGATTCAGGATTCCAAATGCTTTTTCTGGCTGTCCCTGCAGCAATCGAGTGATATCACTTCCAAGGTTCGCTTTGCGCAAGAAGAGCGAGGCGAAGCAGGTGTCAGAAAGGGATGCTTCAGGTTTGTCAGCAGGCCATGATCCATCGGTCTTCTGGGACTTGATCAGTGCGTCAGCCCCCTGTTTA
>JALRFB010000035.1 GCA_023256555.1 Sediminibacterium sp.
CTACAGAGGGAAGATCAGATAAAGGGATACATATTACTTCTGATGTGGCTATTATAGCATATGCACATATTTATGATGGAAGTGTTTCAGGCGCTACCTTATTATTCCCTACCAATAATCTAGGTAGATCATATTATTCAATCAACTATACACAGGTTTCAAACAGACCTTATTCATATTGTTATACTTATGTAATTGCTACTGAAGACTCTACTAATATTGAAATTGTATTAAGCGCCAATACAGAAAGTGGGTATAAGGCTGGAGAAACTATAAAAGTCTCATTAAATAAAGGTCAAGTATATAATATTTTTGGTAAAGTCTTAACATCTTCAACAAATGCATCAACAGGAGAAGATTTAACAGGAACTTTGATTAGGTCAGTTGCAACTGCCACAAGTTCATGTAAAAGAATTGCAGTTTTCTCTGGTTCTGGGAAAATTAATATTTCAGATAATAATTCAAAAACTGCCGATAATTATATACAGCAAGCTTTACCATCTAGTGCCTGGGGTAAAAAATACCTGACTGTTCCTACAGCTAAAATGCCTACCAATATTTATAGAATAGCGGTAAGTGATCCAACCACAATAGTCAAATTAAATGGAAGCGCTTTACCAATATCAAGTTTGAAAAATAATTTCTATTATGATATAACTTCTTCAACTGCTAATTTAATAGAAGCCAATTTGCCCATAATGGTAGCTCAGTATATCACTACTACTGGAAGTTATGGAAATATCAATGGAGGTAATGGAGATCCAGAAATGATTTATCTAAGCCCTATCGAACAAACCATTAATAAAGTCACTATTAATTCTACACCTTTTGATAAAATAGTTGACTCACTTCATTTTGTTAATATCATTTTGCCAAAAGCAAGTGCAGGATCACTTAAGGTAGATGGCAATGCTCCAAAAAATCAAATCATTCATCCGGCAGATAATAATTTTGTGTATTACCAAGTGGCTTTAAAGGCAGGATCACATACTATTGTTTCAGATTCTGGATTTAATGCTATTGCATACGGATATGGAAGTGTGGAGTCTTATGGCTATAATGCTGGTACCAATGTGGTTGATTTATATCAAAAACTAACCGTAGATAATCAATACGGCAACGTTAAATTACCTGCTACTTGTAAAAGAACTCCATTTAAAGTTTCTATTACCCTGCCTTATCAGCCTTTATCATTAATTTGGAATATTCCTAAATATTCCAATATTGCACCAGACTATGCTCCTAAATACGATTCTTCTTATATAGTAAATGGCAAAACAATTTATAGGTATTCTCTGCCTAATTATTTGACTTATGATAGTGTAGGAACTTATACCATTCAACTAAAAGTCAATAACCCAACTTTAGATGGATGTAGTGGCGAGCAAAATATAGATTTTGATTTAGTAGTATATGACCCACCAAAAGCAGCTTCTAAAATAGATTTTTCAAATTGTTTGAATGATTCTTTATACTTAACTGACAATACAATTTTAGGACCAGATGATAGAAAATTGATTGGATTCAATTGGAAAGTAGGTACTGAACCTTTTGTCAATGCAAAGCAGTATACCACTTCAGTTAAAGTGGCAGGAGTGGTACCTGTGAAATATTTTGTTATTACAGATATTGGTTGCTTAAGTGATACTATAACTTCAAATATCATTGTTGATAGTATACCTAAAGTAGATTTTAATGTTCAAAAAATAACCTGTGTCAATAAGGATGTACAATTTACAGATAGTTCATTTGCTAGGCAGGGAACCAGTTTAGTAAAATGGTTATGGAATTATGGAGATAATAAAGCCAAAGACAGTTCAAATACAAGTAGCGCTGTTATTCACCAGTTTGATACTGTTAAAACATATACAGTTCAATTGGCAGTTACTACTACAAATGGTTGTATTGCACAAAAAACAAAATCTGTTACAATTAATCCTATTCCAATTGTTGGCTACCAATTACCAAAAATTTGTTTGAATGATGCTTATGCAGAGTTTATAGATACAAGTACTATTGTAGACAACTCTAAAAACTTTAAACATTTATGGAATTTTGGTGATCCTTCAAATACGACTGTGTCTAATACTGATACTGTGGCGAATCCAAAACATAGATACCTTAATCCAGGTACTTATCAAGTTAACGAACAAGTCACCAGTATTAAAGGTTGTGTATCAGACAAAACCCAAACATTTACAGTAAATGGTTCTTCTCCAAAATCTAATTTTGAAATAATAGATTCAAATGCGCTTTGTACCAATAAGCCAGTTCAGTTAAAAAATACTTCTACGGTAGATTTGGGTAATATTGGTAAACTAGTGGTGTATTGGGATTACTATAATAATCCATTAGATACTACAATGGATGACAATCCACTCCAAAATAAAATATACAATCATAGCTATAGCAATTTTCAAGTTCCTAATAAAATGAATTTTGGAATAAAACTAGCAGCTTATTCAGGCATCACTTGTTATGATGACCATCAGTCAGCTATTAATTTAGTGACACCACCTCAATCTTTTTCATTTACTACTTCAAATAGTTATTTATGTGTTGCAGATTCTGTTCAATTTGAACCAATCGTGACAGGTGGTGTAGCTCCCTATACTTATGATTGGTCAAGTAGTAACAGTACTTTAGCAAACTTTAGTAATAATTACTTAAAAGGTTTTGCTAATGGATCTGTTAATGTTGATGTTGCCATCAAAGACAGTAAAAATTGTATTTACCCCTACACTAATATAAAAACATTGGAAATCAAAGACATTCCAAAAGTTTCTATAATGGCTTTAGACACCAATATTTGTAATCAAGACCCGATTTTATTGGTGGGAACTGGAAGTGTTATTCATAAATGGTATAATGATAACAGTCTTTTTGCAACTTCTAATTCAGATACATTGTCTACAATTATTCCGGGAAAATATCAATTAAAAGTAAACGACGGTTTTTGTAATTCTCTTATTTCTAACAGCATACAAGTCAAACAACATATCATACCAAAGTTCACCATCAACAATACTAAATATATATGTATCAACGCTCCTGTAAAAATATTAACCAATACTGTTGAAGCATCAGGGGCACATTTTAATTGGAATTTTGGTGATAGTCAAACCTCAGTAAAGGCTCAGCCAATTGCACATAATTATAATAAGTTTGGACAATATCAAATTAAATTAACATATACCAATGATTTTTGTCCAAGATATGATACAAGTGCAGTGGGAGATTCAATTAGGGTTATCAATCCATTACAACCTGCTGAATTTACCATGTTTGTTTTGTCTGATATAGATACATTATTAACCAATATTAAAGTTGATTCTGGATATACTCAATACAGTTGGTACCCAAATACTAATTTGAACAATACGCTAATACCTTATCCGGTATTCAGGGGAATAAAAACTACTGATTATACTTTAACAAGAACAGATACTGTAAGTAGTTGTCAAATAGCGGATATATATCATATTGTAGTGTCAAATGATGTAGTAGTAGCTATACCACTTGCTTTTACACCCAACAACGACGGGTTAAATGATTATTTAAGAATAGAGCATGGGGCAGGTTTAAAGACCTTCAACTATTTTAAATTATTTAATAGGTGGGGAAAAATTGTTTTCGAAACAACTGATGTAAATGCAGCATGGGATGGTAAGTATAATAATCTGGATCAGGAAGTAGATTCCTATACTTATTTAATAGATTATATAACTTTTAAGGATGAGCATATTAAAAAGACAGGCTCAGTCATTTTATTAAGATAATGTATTGTATAAGAAAGATATTGTTCTTGTTGCTTCCCTTAATTGCAGGATTATATGTTCATGCTCAAACACCACTTATCTCCCAAAATTTTGTGGCAAATAATTTCTTTAACCCTGCAGCTGTTGGTTTTGGACTCAATAATCAGTTTCAATTGTTTTACAGAAATCAATTTTCAGGTGTAGGAAATCCCTATAAAACAATTGGTTTTGGGGTAGATTTTGCATTGTTTAAAAATTACGACAATGAATATGCAAATAATTTTGGAATTGGAGTACAAGGTTTTTCAGAACAGTTATTGAACGGAATTTTACAAACCAATCAATTAACTGTGAGTATATCTAATAGAATTTTCTTCAATAGTAAAAAAACCAGTTATCTTGCTGTTGGAATAAGTCCTACTATGATTAGTAGAAATATTGATCGTGCTGCGCTTACTTTCGGAGACCAATATAATTCAGGGAGATTATTTAATACTTCAAGTCTAGAAAAAATTGGAAGCTTCCCAATTTTATTTTCTACCAATGCAGGTATCCTATATTCTTATATTTCTCCTAACACATTTCTTCAATTTGGGGGAAGCACTTTTTATATCAATAGAAACTCTGGTAATCAACTCTATTGGAAAACACAGTCTTTTCAATTTGTTGGAAATATCAATATCGAAAAAAAATTATTTGAAGACAATAGTTTTTTTATTCATGCGAATTATCAAAAAAGAGTTGAATCCTCTTTTTTATTTATAGGGGGTGCTTTAGGTATACCCATTAACTCTTTTGATAATGCTCAAAATAAATTTTATTTGGGATGTTTTTATCGATCAAAAGATGCAGTTGTGCCTTACATTGGGCTAATGTATAATAGAAATAAAATTGGTTTCACCTATGATGTGTATCAAAACAATATGACAAGCTCTAATTTACATCCCCAAACTTTTGAATTTACCCTCACCAGTAATTTAGGAAGAAGAAAAGCCTCATTATTAAGAAGTATTTTTAATTAATGCTTATACACTTTACCATCTTTCATTACAAAGTCTACATTTTGTAAAGCACTAATATCTTTAGTTGGATCTTTCTTTAGTGCAATGATATCTGCAAAACTACCTTCTTTAATTTCACCAATCTTTCCTTGCATACCCAATAATTCAGCTGCAGTAGTGGTGGCTGTTTGAATTGCTTGAACTGGGCTCAAACCCCAATCAACAAAATAGGTAAAATCTTTGGCTTGAGCTAAGTTCCAGTCATAACCACCAATATCTGTACCATAAGCTAGTTTAACACCCATCTTAATAGCTTTTTTAAAAGTGGCTTGAATAGATTGTTGAAAATATAAATTAATGGGGCTGCCTAATTTAGCTCTTCCTTCTGCAACATATTCATTCACAAATAAAGTAGGGCACCAATAGATACCTTTTTCAGCCATAACACGCATGCATTCTTCGTCCATTCCACTTCCGTGTTCAATTGTGCTAGCCCCGGCATTAATGGCAGCAAGAATACCATCTCTTGTCATAGCATGCGCTGCTAATTTTTTTCTACTAGTAATAGTTTCATCACCAATTGCTTTGATTTCTTCTGTAGTAAAATTGGGAATAGATCTAAAAGATCCATCTGCTAATCTATAATATCCACGATCTGCATAAATTTTAATCCAATCTGCCCCTTGTTCAATTTGTTGTCTTACTGCTCTTCTTGCTTCGTCAGCCCCAGTAATCTCAATCACCCCTTTTGGAAGATGTAATTCCCAAGAATAATCAGATGCTTTAATAGGGTAGTGTCCAGTGGTATTCATTGCCAAAGTGGAAACAATCATTCTAGGTCCATCCATCACACCTTTATTAATCGCTTTCTTTAGATCCACATCTGCAAATCCAGCACCCTCTGTACCCAAATCACGAATAGTGGTAAATCCATTCATTAAAGATTTTTCAGCACTTTTTGTGGCTCTAATGGTCCTATAAGGTATAGATTCTTTCAAAACTTGTACATCATAATCTTCAGAAGTAATATCCCCTTGTAAAAGCACATGGGTATGACAATCAATCATTCCTGGCATTACAAAATAATCGCTCAAGTCAATGATGGAATCGGCTTTACTAATTGTACTACTAATGGAAACTACTTGATTTCCTTTGATCAATATATTTTGCTTTTCAGTAACATGACCAGTTCTACTATCTAATAACTTGCCACATTTTATAAGAACGGTTTTTTGAGCATTAATTGAAGTTGAAATTAATAGGATTAGTCCTAATATTAAATTGCGCATCTTGTGTAGATTTTGAATGAATTAACTAAAGTTAAATATTTTTTGAATATAAGTTTGTAAGTTTATTTACTCAAAATACCTAATTATGAAAAATATATTACTATTTGTAGTGTCTACTTTGTTCTCCTTATATGTATCTGGGCAAGACTTAGAACAAATTTCTTTGCCTGTAAATACAACTACCAAGCAAATAGGATTAATCAGTAATATTAATTTAGGTAATATTGTTGCAAGTAATAATGGTCAAATTGGTATTAAGACTACACAATCTTTTTTAAGCTATAAATTCAAAAAAAGAACAGGTAAAATTATTTTTGAAGTTCCTGCTGCAACCGAAATTTTGGCAACAGGTTTAAACACAAAAGCTAGAACCAAAAACAGGATTGAATGGAACTTTGATGCACAACAAGAAAATCAATACAAATTATATATTGCAACAGCTAGTGATTCAGCAAAGAATTTTATTGTATACTCAGGTTATATATATTTTCCTTCTATTAATAAATGGAAGTTGATCGCAAGTTTTAAAATCAATGGATCTACAGAGAGTATAAGTGCTGCATCTCTATTTAAGTCTGCTTCTTTTTCTACAAATGTAGACGAGCTTTTTACAGATATTTGGTCACAAGGAGATAATGGTTCTTGGAATAAGGTTCAAAATACAGGTTTACAAAAGCCAGTACTTCCTCCTTTTTCTGACATAGATAGTTTAAAGCGAGCAGAAAGTGATATTACCATTATTGATCATGCTATAAAGAATAATGAAACAGATGCAATAAACTTAAAAAAAGGATTGTACTATACCTTAATGAAGACATCTGTTAGCAATGAGCTTGTTAAAATTACAGATACAGTGACAATTTTTTATAAAGGATATTTAATGGGGACTGATATTGTTTTTGATCAGACTAGCAATGAACCTAGAACTTTTCCATTGGGTAGATTAATTAAAGGTTGGCAAGTTGGATTAGAAGGAGCAAAAGTAGGAGAGAAAGTAAAACTATTAATTCCATCTGGTTTGGCATATAGTATTCGCACGCGTTCTCCAATGATACCACCCAATTCAATTTTGGTATTTGAAATAGAAATAGTTAGTACAAAACCTTCATCAAAGTAGCTATTCAATATTTAAACTTTACAGAATTCTTTTGAATACAACTCTTTGTAAATTCAAGACACTATAATTGGTAACGTCTTTTTTATCGTCTAATTTTTTTCCCGAGCTTACTTCGAAAATGAGTTGGTTCCCTAATAACTCATAACTAGAAGTTAGCATTACACCATGTGTTTCAAAAACTGAATATAGTTTATTATTAAATTGATAATCCATTAATTCAATACCTCCTCCTTCGTCAGTCGCGTAAGTTTGACTTTTAACATCTTTTAAAATCAAATTATAATCCTTTACTGCAGGCATTGTTTTGGATAAATAACTGGTTTTCCATTTCCATACAGTATCTAGATTGGTTTTTTGAACTAGAAGCTCTACAGGAACGCTATCTCTTAATTGCCCTTTACCATATATATACATCATGCCTTCCCACTTGCCAACACATTTGTTTGCAAAATTTTCTTGTGCTTTAAGGCTTAAAACAAAACAAGTTAATAATGTTATTAATGCAGTTTTTGACAAAAACAATTTAGATTGACTCATAGATTAGTGTATTAAAAAATTTAGGCATTGAGTAAATTAATCATTTATTCATTAATTTTAATAAACTATTTTAATATAAATTTTTACAAATGAAATATTTTATCAAAATTTTATACTTTTCCCTTTTAACATTTACATCAGTTCAAGCTCAAGATACTTTATTTAATAAAGTTACTTCTATAGAGTTAAAGACAAGTACTGGAAATATTTATGGAACCTTGATGACTCCTTCTAGTTTTAAAGGAAAGATTCCTGTAGCATTAATTATAGCAGGTTCTGGTCCAACAGATAGAGATGGGAATAATGCAATGATGAAGAATAATTCTTTAAAA
>JALRFB010000360.1 GCA_023256555.1 Sediminibacterium sp.
AAGGTGATATCGTTACAATACAAGCAAGCTGCTCTGTTACTACAACTCTTAGAACTTTAGCAGGTGTTAATTGGTTTAGTATCGTAAGAACTAATGAGTTTAATTAAGGAATATATGATACAAGTATTAATTAAAAAACAAGGAATACTTACAAATAAAGGAATATTTGAAACTTTACAATTAGCCGAAGATTGGTATAACGATCATTTGCATATATTTGCAGAACATGAAGTAGAAATACATGATATATCTAATGATTTACAAATACAAAAAATAAATGAAGAATGTTTAGAATATTTAAAAAGTACGGATTGGATGATAATTAGAGAGTTGGATACTGGAATTTTATGTCCAATTGAAGTAAAACAAGCAAGACAAGAAGCTAGAAATAAAATTATAAAATAGGAAAAAATATGCCAGCAAAAAGTAAAGCTCAGTTTAAATTAATGAAAGCTGCTGAGAATAATCCTGAGTTTGCAAAAAAAGTAGGAATAGATCCAGCTACAGCTAAAGAATTTAC
>JALRFB010000361.1 GCA_023256555.1 Sediminibacterium sp.
GTGCTTTGTTACACAAGCAGTGAAAAGTTTAAAGTACAGGGATTTAATGATGTTTTAGTTTTTTCAATTCAAGCAATCGCAAGCCTAACAGCTGGCTATTCAATTTTAAACTTTAGTTGGAATGAGATTAATCTTGCTTGTATTCCATTGGTGGCGCTAATTATTTTGGTATCTGTTAGAGCAGATATTTATAAGAAACAATTAGCCTCTGCTAAATCTTAAATAGATCGTATCTAAATAATAATAAAGAGAAGTTGCCCTTAAAATCATAAATATACAAAGTGATATCCACACACCTGTATTTGAAAAATATTTTGTTAAGAAAATAGAAATTATTAAATAACAAAATACAGAGAAAATCATTGCATTCCTAAGCTCTTTAGTTTGAGAAACCCCAATAAAAATCCCATCAAATTGGTAACAAAAAGATGCAATAAATGGCAAAATTATTAACCAAATTACATATTGGGAACTTAAAACTCTAATTTTTTCTATATCAGACATTAAGTTAATCACATAT
>JALRFB010000362.1 GCA_023256555.1 Sediminibacterium sp.
GTTGAACAAGATTGGTTAAGATACATATGCAAGAAAGAAATAGTTAGGCTTCTACTTACGAATATAAGTCACTCATAAAATGACCCTGCCCCCAACGGGACGTAACTCAGCGGTCAGAGTGCCATTCTTATAAAGTGGAGGTCGTGAGTTCAATCCTCACCGTCCCGACCATTTCCAATAATCGTAAGGACTGTTTTGAGTAGAAGGGTCGCGTCCCCTATTTCAATCCCGATTTGACACTCTGGAAAGACAGAGCGATATTGCTTCCTTGGCGGAACTGGTATACGCAGCAGACTTATAGAAAATTTGAGCACTTAGAAGGAAACTTCTAATGTGAATCGCGTCAAATTCGGAGAAACCCCTGTCGTAAGACGAGGCAACCCCGAGCGAAGCCCGAAAGGGAACGTGTAGAGACTAGACGGCGCGGACCCTAACGTAAAGTCGAGGGTCAAGGTATAGTCCAGCCCACAAACAGAAATGGTCGTGAAAACTATAGTGGGAAGAAAATCTGCCGCCCT
>JALRFB010000363.1 GCA_023256555.1 Sediminibacterium sp.
ACAATTGATTTAATAAATTTATATTTTCATCTTGAAATTTAACAGGAAAATCTGCCATTATATTTTTAAAATCGATTTCATCTTCATTATTTTCAACATCTTCATTATTTTTATCATCTAGATTTTTTTCTTTATCTATGATAACATTGTCAAAATTATTTTCAAATAATTTTATTTCTAATTCTTCAACTTTTTTTGAATTTAAAATATTAAAATCAATTTCAGAAAAACCCCTCTCAAGTTTAGTAGAGATTAAAAGATTAATAAATAAAGATGCTTCATTAAAAGATGAAAGACAAACTTTTTATAAATTACTTGATAGTGAAAATAAAAAAATAGGAATAAAAAGTTTCTTTGAAAAAATAAAACCTGAGTGGAAATAATTTCTTGTTTAAAAGTTTTGAAAAAAAATTCCAAAAAGTAAATAAGGGAAAAATTTTTTATCGTATTGGTGGTTTTGGTCCGCCATTGTTATTATTACACGGCTATCCACAAAATCATTATATGTGGAATAAAAT
>JALRFB010000364.1 GCA_023256555.1 Sediminibacterium sp.
CCCCAAAACCCCAAAACCCCTTTCCTTTGATAAAATATGTATAAAAATGAAGTATTTTTTATTTTTTGCCTCTGTAACTGCAGCCTTAAATAGCGAGAAGGTGACCGTTTCTTTGCCTCTGACCCAGGATTCCTCCAAAGATGAGAGGATGTTCTTGACCTATTGGACCTCTCTCAAGGAGACCAAGGAGTGTCTCAGGGACCCTTACGAGTGCAAGCTTGAAGAATATGAAAAGTGGTTTGAGGGCTTGCTCACCATCAAGAATGTCAGGGTGCAAACATGGAATCCCATATTCAAAGAAGGAGGTGAGAGAGTGGAGATGAGACTCTCGTTTGATTAAACGGATGTGTTGGTGTTCAACTATGATTGGAATGCAGACTAAATTGAAGACAAACAAGGTTGGAGCTGTAAAGATATGCACACCAAAGACCCTATTGAAGGATAGCATACTGAGGAATTTGGCTAAGATTGCCTCGTTGATCAATAAGAGTCATCCATTGTCACAAATGATGCTA
>JALRFB010000365.1 GCA_023256555.1 Sediminibacterium sp.
AGTTTGTAGAGTCATCACTTTTCAACTATCTGAAATCCGATACCGCGAACCGTTTTAATGCCTTTGAATTGTTTGGTATGTAATTTCCGTCTTAAATAAGAGATATACGTATCAACTACAGTTGAATTGGTTTCGAAGTCGATACCCCAAACATTGGAAAGTAAAGATTCTTTTGACACAACTTTTCCTGCTCTAGTAATTAGTTCTTCAAGCAATCGAAACTCGGTTGGCGAAAAATCAACTAGATTCCCATCTAACTTAACTTGATGCCGATCTAAATCCATAATAATTGGACCACATTGGAGCACTTTTGAATGATCGGGATTAGCGGAGGTTCTTCGTAAAATTGCTCGAACTCTTAAGACTAGTTCTTCAATGCTAAAAGGTTTAGTCATGTAATCATCAGCACCTAATTTTAAGCCAGTTGAAATATCCGCCCTCTTATTTCGAGCACTTAGCAAGAGCATCGGAATATTTATGCCATCATTACGAAGTTTCTCTAATAATTCTAATC
>JALRFB010000366.1 GCA_023256555.1 Sediminibacterium sp.
ATGCCTAGAATAAAACCTTTGTTAGAAGGCGCAATTATATTTGGATATCCTGTAAAAAATCCAAATGATTATGGAGTAATTGAATTTGATGAAGAAAATAACGTTACAAGCATAGAAGAAAAACCTTCTAATCCTAAAAGTAATTATGCAGTACCAGGTTTGTATTTTTACGATAACAAAGTAATTGACTATGCAAAATCACTTAAGCCTTCCGCTAGAGGCGAAATTGAAATAACTGATTTGAATTTAATATATCTTGACAAAAAGAAGTTAACTGCTGTAAAATTTGCTAAAGGCACAGCGTGGTTAGATGCTGGAAGCGCTGAGTCATTATTTGAATCTAGTGCTTACATACAAGCTATTCAATCAAGACAGGGAATTAAAATAGGATGTATTGAAGAAGAATGTTATAAGCGCAAGTATATAAGCAAAGATAAGCTTAAAGCGATTGTAGAAAAAGTTCCTAAAAGTGAGTATAAAAATTATTTAAATAAATTATTATGATAATAT
>JALRFB010000367.1 GCA_023256555.1 Sediminibacterium sp.
ATCAGCCATGTGTAATCTGGGCCGAGTATCTTTTTTCTGATCTAGTCAAGATTCGTACCCTTAGCAGATCCTCTGTCTCCGAGTGTTGCTCGGGTCCAAAGAATCTGTGGCAGGAGCAGTTGATTTTGGTATCCTCTGACCTAATCTTCAATGTTCCTGTTTTAAGATTCTATATTTTGAAGAAGTTTAGAATATTATTCAAGGCAACTTACGGCTATAATAATTTATATTTTGCGATCTTTTCACTGTTGTCATTCTCACACAGACTCTGAAAGACCGGGGTCTTAGCAGACTGTGGACCAAATGGGCTCTCGCATCGAGGGGCAGTGTTGCTGCGGCCCTCTCATAGGCTGATGCTCTGTCGTTTACTCCCTGGTTACTCCCTAATAAATCCGAATTTATATAATTGAAATCTATATGATTATCAATTAATTATAAAGTTGGAAGCAAATTGGGTTTAAATATCATATCTTTTTTCATAGGAAAGGGGTTTTGGGGTTTTGGGG
>JALRFB010000368.1 GCA_023256555.1 Sediminibacterium sp.
GAGGAGTTTTATCAAACTATTTAAATGATGAAAAAATAAAGTTTGCAGTAGTTGATAATTTATCCTCATCAATTAAAAAAAATTTACCAAAAAAAACAATTTTTTATAAAGGATGTATAAGTGACCTTAAAATTTTGAAAAAAATTGATAAAAAATTTGCACCAACCCATATAGTTCATTTAGCTGCAAGTATAGATGTGAGAGAGTCAGAAATTAATAAAAAAAAATATTATTAATTAATGCAGAGTCTTTAAGTGAAATAAAAGAAATAAACCGAATAGCAAAATCAAAAAATAAAAGAATAAAAATTGGTGTAAGACTAAACCCAAATACAGATGCAAAAACGTTAAGTCAAATATCAACAGGGAAAAAAGAAAATAAATTTGGTGTAAATAAAAATACATTCTATGAAATTATAAATTATTGCAAGAATTCAAAAAATATTGATTTAAAATGTCTAAGCGTTCATATAGGCAGTCAAATTTTAGACCATAGACCTTATG
>JALRFB010000036.1 GCA_023256555.1 Sediminibacterium sp.
ATTGTGCAATATCCATCAAGCTTAAAGTTTCTTGATGATCTTCTTCTGTTTCGGTACAGAATCCTGCAATGATGTCTGATGAAATACCACAATCAGGTATGATCTCTCTAATTCTTGCGACTTTAGCTAAATACCATTCTCTTGTATAGGTTCGGTTCATTAATTGAAGCATTCTACTGCTACCACTTTGAACTGGTAAATGAATATAGTTGCAGATATTGTGATGCTTTGCCATTGTGAATAGTACTTCATCTGTGATATCTTTTGGATGAGATGTACTGAATCTTACTCTTAATAAAGGGTCGATGGAAGCAACCGATGCTAGCAGTTCAGCAAAAGTCACTGATTCGTTGGTTTCCGGATTGTTCCAATAATAACTATCTACATTTTGTCCTAATAATGTTACTTCTCTATAACCTTGTTCAAATAAGTCTCTTGCTTCAGCTACTATACTAAAAGCATCTCTGCTTCGCTCACGTCCTCTAGTAAAAGGTACCACGCAAAAGCTACACATATTATTACAGCCACGCATAATAGATACAAAACCACAAATTCCATTACCTCCTAATCTCACTGGGGCAATATCTCCGTAGGTTTCATCTCTACTTAAAATTACATTCACGGCTTTTTGTCCAGTGCCTGCTTCTTTAATTAAATCGGGTAGGGTTCTGTAGGCATCAGGGCCAACAACGATGTCTACCAATCTTTCTTCCTCTAAAAGTTTTGATTTTAATCTTTCCGCCATGCATCCCAAAATGCCCACTAATAATCCTGGCTTGGCTTGCTTTAATTTTTTAAATTCAGTAAGACGTTTACGAACAGTTTGTTCTGCTTTTTCTCTTACAGAACAGGTATTCACTAAGATCAAATCTGCTGCTTCTAGATCTCTTGTGCTTCCATATCCATTTTCTTCCAATATAGAGGCGACTACTTCACTGTCAGCAAAATTCATTGCACATCCATAGCTTTCCACATAAAAGAATTGATCAAATTGTCGATCTTTTTTCTTAGATATAAAAGCTTCGCCTTGTCGTTTTTCATCATGTTCTCTGGCTCCAATAGCGTATAATTCCATTCGATATGCTGTTTGAGCTGCAAATTTAACGTAAAAATCAATAATATGTCAACTTGTCAGCCGGATTTGATGTCTTTCTAGAATATCTTTGCAATAAAATAGCAATGATGCGTAGATCCCCCTTGTTGGTACTGCTTCTTTTTTGTTTTAATAGCTTATTTGCTCAAGATCTTACGCTTATAAAATTGAGGTCTGAAACCTCTAGAAGCATCAAAAAAGATGCGGATACTTCTAATTGGAATTGGAAACAGGGTGGTATGTATAATTTTAACCTTTCTCAAAGCTCTTTAAGCAATTGGGCTGCCGGGGGGGATAATTTTAATATGGCCATTAATAGTTTTTTCAACTACTATACTTTTTTTAAAAAAGATAGACATGGTTGGGACAATAATTTGGATGTAAACTTAGGATTTGTGCAATCTACCTCATTGGGAGGTAGGAAAAACGACGATAGAATTGATTACTTAAGTAAGTATGGATACAAAATAGACACTACCGGAGTTTGGTATGTTTCAGGATTATTTAATTTCCGTTCTCAATTTTTTGATGGATATAGTTTTGGAGCCACGCCTATTTTCACTTCAAGTTTTTTATCTCCTGCATATATCATTTTATCTGCTGGTTTGGATTATAAGCCAGATAATACATTATCTATTTTCTTTTCTCCAGTAACTTCAAGAACTACTTTGGTCCTAAATGAAAAATTATCAGCATTGGGTAAATATGGTGTAACGCCTGGTCAAAAAGTAAATAGAGAAACGGGTTTATTTGTAACAATCAATTACAATAATAAAATTATCGAAAACGTATCTTATAGAGGCCGTGCCGATTTTTTCTCAAACTACTATAATCAACCAGAGAATATTAATTTGTACATGACCAATATGTTTACTTTTAAGATTCTAAAAAACTTATCTGCTACTTATAATTTAGATTTAATCTATGATGATAAGATTCGCATATTTGGACCTCTTAAAAAATCTCCTGGCTTACAGATTAAAAGTATTATTGGAATTGGGTATACTAGAAATTTACAACAAAAGAAAAAGCTTATTCCCAATGTGATGAAAGCAATGAGCACTAATTAAGCGATTACTTTTAGGGTATGCTTAATTTTATTCGCTTTATGAGTTAAATCTTGATAGTCTTTACTGATAATAGTTACATGGCCCATTTTTCTTCCTGGCTTGGTTTGTGTTTTTCCATATAAATGCACAAACACATTTTCCATTTTTAAAACTTCATCTAATCCTTCATATATAACAGGTCCACTAAAACCTTCTGCTCCAATTAAATTAACTATAGCAGATGGTAATATTTCATTAGGATTGCCTAATGGGTAGTCTAATAATATTCTACAAAGCATATCATATTGACTGCTATAATTAGCTTCGATAGTATGATGACCGCTATTATGAACACGAGGCGCAGTTTCATTCACCCATACATCTCCGTCTTTATCAATAAATAATTCCACTGCAAATAAACCTGGGCTTTTTAATCCAGTCACTACTTTTCTAGCAATGGCTTGTGCTTTCCACAATTGTTTTTCTTCTAATTTAGCAGGACTAATTTGATAATCCAATAAATTATACACTGGGTCAAATATCATTTCGGCAGGAGGGTAAATAACGGTTTCTCCTTTTGCATTCATTGCAACAATCAAAGCAATTTCTTTTGCTATAGCCACTTTCTTTTCTAAGACAGAAGGAGCATTGAATCCTAATTCAATTTCAGCTTCTTTATTAATTATTTGAACACCTTTTCCGTCATAACCACCTTCACCTAATTTATGAACAGCAGGTAAGAAGTTGATATGATTTAATAAATCTGTCTGGTGTTGGGTTATATGAAAAGCAGATGTGGGGATTTCGTGATTCGCATAAAACTGCTTTTGTAAAATCTTGTTTTTAATAATTCTAATAGCAGCTGGAGTAGGATATACTTTGACACCTTCTTTTTCTAATTGTTCTAAAGCATCTACATTCACTGCTTCAATCTCTATGGTTAAAGCATCAACTTGTTTGCCAAATTGATAAACTGTATCAAAATCTTGAATATCTCCCTTAGAAAAATGATGACATAAATGAGCAGCAGGACATTGAGGATCGTTCTCCAAAACATAGGTTTGAACATCGTAATTTGCAGCCGCTTGCAATAGCATTCTGCCCAATTGTCCACCACCTAATATGCCTAGCTTCATTTGATCGTTTTTATAATTTAATCTTGCTTTTAACAAAGATAAGGCACAATGCTTTAAATTTGTTTTAACTATTCAATCCTATGATAAAATCACCTATTATTTCGGTTCAGCATTTGGTCAAAAATTATGGTCAGTTCAATGCGGTGAAGGATATCAGCTTTGAAGTGCAAGAAGGGGAAATTTTTGGATTATTGGGTCCTAATGGGGCAGGTAAGTCTACCACATTAGAAATAATAGAGACACTTAGAGAGAAAACTTCTGGTACCATTTTAGTGGATGGGTTGAATTTAGATACTCATCCGGAAGCCATCAAAAAAATCATTGGGGTACAATTACAAACAGCTGGCTTTTATCCCAATTTAAATTTAGTAGAATTGATTGAGTTGTTTGTGGGATTATATCAAACAACCATTGACCCTATTGCTTTATTAGAGAAAGTGAATTTGGTAGATAAGGCAAAGTCAAAATTCAAAGAGTTAAGTGGTGGTCAAAAACAAAGATTTTCTATAGCCACTACTTTAATCAATCAACCTAAAATCATTTTCTTAGATGAGCCAACCACAGGACTTGATCCTCAAGCAAGAAGAAATTTATGGGATTTGATTAAAGAGATTAGAGCTAGTGGAACTACTGTAATTATTACTACTCATTATATGGATGAAGCAGAAGTATTATGTGATAGAGTAGCCATTATAGACAGTGGCGAAATAATTGCCATTAATACTCCGAATGAATTAATTGATGAATTAGTTGCTTCTGGTTTTGAAAAAACTAAAGAAGTAAAAATGGCTAATTTAGAAGATGTGTTTATTCATAAAACAGGAAAAGCATTAAGAGAAGATTAAATATATACACCATGACAAAAGATCCTAGATACCCGATTGGGAAATATGAAACAGCTCCATATTCTGAAGCACAGAAAAATAAATGGGTCAATGATTTACGCCATTTACCTAAAGACTTAGAAATGGCAATTCAAAATTTAGATGCAGCACAATTGCAAACTCCTTATAGAGAGGGTGGCTGGAAAGTGCAACAGTTAGTGCATCATATTGCTGATAGTCATATAAATGCATTTGCTAGATTCAAGCATGGTTTAACAGAAGAAATTCCAGTGATTAAAGCTTATGATGAAAATGCTTGGGTTACCATGGCCGATGTTTTAGATACGCCGATCAATTATTCTATTACTTTATTGTTTGCTTTGCATGAGCGTTGGGCTAATTTATTGGATAGCTTAACTGAGGCACAATGGCAAAGAAAAATATTTCATCCAGGTAGAAATGCAGAAGTGAGTTTGTGGGATTTATTTGCTGTATATGCATGGCATGGCAAACATCATGTGGCTCATATCACTACATTAAGAGAAGAGAAAGGTTGGTAGTTATCTATTCACCTCTGCAACTAAAAATATACTGCCCATTACAATGATTAAATCATTTGGATGGGCATTTTTATTAGCTGCAATAATAGCTTCGTTTACATTTTCAAAAACAGATCCACTAATTCCAATTGCTTTTGCTTTTGCTGCAACTTCGATGGCTGGCATAGCTCTTGGTATATGTGCATTACTAAAATAAAACTGAGCATCTTTTGGTAATAAGCCCAAGACAGCATCTACATCTTTATCTTTTACCATACCAGTAATGATATGTAATTGTTGGTATTCAAGAGTAGCTAGCTGTTCCAATAATGCATGCATTCCATGTTCATTATGCGCAACATCTATAAATAATTTAGGACTTTCTTGTAAACATTCCCATCTACCCATTAATCCTGTGCTTGATTTAATTTGAGTCAATCCTTTTTGAATAGAAGCTTCATCCAGTTTCCATCCCATTGATTTGAGTAAATGAATAGATTGTAAAACACCTCTAATATTTTTATATTGATATTTTCCAGGTAAATCACAATCCACTGAAATTTGATCATATTCAAAATGTGCAGTGGTCCAATGGTTGGTGAAAGATTTAAATTGTAAAAAATCTTCTGCAAAATAGATAGGTGCATCTAGTTTGGAAGCAGTTTGTTCGAAAACAGATTTTGTTTCATCGATCACTTCACTAATTACGATGGGAGTATATTTTTTTATAATGCCTGCTTTCTCTGTTGCAATGGCTGGCAATGTATTGCCCAATAATGCCATATGATCCCATCCAATATTGGTGATTAAACTAAGAATAGGTTGAATCACATTGGTGCTATCTAATCTTCCTCCCAAACCTGTTTCAATGATAGCAATATCACATTGTTCTTGTGCAAAATATTCAAAGGCCATACCTACGGTAATTTCAAAAAAACTCGGCTCAATTTTTTCAATAATAGGTTTCACCTTGTTTGTAAATTCTGTAACAAAGCGCTCCGGGCACATTTGCCCATTTACTTTTATTCTTTCTCTAAAATCGTATAAATGAGGAGAAGTGTATAAGCCTGTTTTATAACCAGCAGCTTGGAAGATGCTCGCTAGCATATGACTTGAAGAACCTTTCCCATTGGTGCCTGCGATATGAATTGATGGATACTTTTTTTCTGGATTACCTAGGTATTCACAAATAGCTAAAGTATTGTCTAAATTATTTTTAATTGCAGCGGCGCCAATCCTATTGTACATAGGTAGTTTGGCATATAAATAATCTAGAGTGTCTTGATAAGTGGACATACAATTAATTGTTCACTTCAAATTTGAATTTCACAGTAACAGTAGAGCTATGATCGCTTGTATTAAAATTGATCTTTGTTAAATATTCAGTAATGGCTCTTTTATATTTTGAGTCGTTAGAAGAAGAGCCACGTACAATTTGAATAAATCTACCTTGTCCATTGGGGCTTACTTCAATTTCTGCATAAATGGTTGCTGGTTCAACATCTCCATTAAATGAATATGCTTTGGTAATTTTTCTGTCACCTTTGGTTACAAACGGGCCACCAGTCCCTGTATAAGTATTGCCATTGATGCTTCCATTAGCTACACCTTGATCGCCTTTGCCCCCAGCAATACCCTGGTCTTTAATATTGTTATAACTATCTTGGTTATTTCCGCCTTTGCCATTTCCTCCAGCATATTTACCCATTACTGCTTTTGGTTTTGCATTGGTGGGTAATGGACTTGCTTTGATATTTTTATTATTTTTTGAAGCAATACTTTCATCATTTTCATCAGATACTCCATTGTTAACTTTAATGGATTGATTGTTCGCGCTTGCCTTTGAAAATTTATTGGCACCCACTTCAGGTGCAGGAGCATCTTTACTTAAAGGGGGGATGGTTCCTTCTCCAGTTTCACTATTACCCAAATTCACTTCCATGAATTGTGGTTCGGGTGGAGTTATAGTAGCTGCAGTTTGTTGCCATTGTACTAAGATGAAAAGGGATGCCAATGCTACACATATAATGAATGTATATATGGAGGCTTTTAAATTCTTAGATTGTTCAAAGCTTAGTTGCATGGTTTAAAATTAATGCAAAAATACATCATAACCCAATCTGCATAAAGTTGCAATGATGACGATTAAGAAAAATATTCTTATAAATTTATTGCCTTTTGAAATTGCCATTTTAGATCCAAGATAACCACCTATTGCATTACAAATAGCCATGGGGATAGCAATGCTCCACATGATAGTGCCTTTTAACATAAATAGTACAATGGATCCTAGATTGGTTGCAAGATTTACCACTTTGGCATGTGCGTTAGCTTGTAAAAAATCAAAACCTAGCCAACTAATAAATGCTAATACCAATAAACTACCAGCTCCTGGACCAATAAATCCATCATAAAATCCTATGAGTAAACAAATAAAAGCTCCTTTATACCATGGGAAATAAGATTCCTTAACCATGCTTGAAAGTCCTAAGTTTTTTTTGGTATAAGTGTATATCGCAATGGCCACTAATACAAAGAAAATTACCGGCTTCATAAATTGGTTGCTCACCAATGTTAAACAATATGAGCCTGTAAAAGCAGCTGCAAATGCAATGCTTGTAAACAATAATAATCTTGTAAACGGGATAGGTGCTTTTTTCAAATATTGTTTGGCGGCAAAAAATGTTCCTGTAAAACTAGGGATCTTCAAAGAACCGATTACTCTGGCCACAGGCTCGTTTGGAAATAGAATTAAACCTGCAGGTGTTTGAATTAAACCACCTCCACCCACAATGGCATCTACAAAACCAGCTAAAAAAGCAATACCGCAAAGTAGTAGGATAGTAGTGCTCATTTATTTTACAGCATTTTGATCTATAATGGGGGATTGTTTGGTAGGCCAAGTATTAATTAAGATACCAACTATAATAATCAATCCACTGGTAATTTGTGCTTTATTAAAAGTTTCTCCTAAGAACAATACAGCTTCATAAGAACTTAATAGTGGCGCTAATGTTGCAAAAAGTGCAGCTTTACCTGGACCAATTTTTTGAATGGCCATATTCCAAATTAGATAAGAGATGGTTGAATTACCAATACCAATATATAAAGCAATCCAAAGTAAAGTAGTATTGAATTGTACTGGATGGAAATAGTTCATTTCGATCAATGCAGCAGGGAATAAGAATATTGCACCTAAACAAAATAAGCAAAATAGAAAAG
>JALRFB010000037.1 GCA_023256555.1 Sediminibacterium sp.
CGTAAGCAACACATTTTTCTTTTAATTCTTCTTTTGTCCATTCTGAATTAGGCAGATGAATATTTTTTGGGTCTATATCAATATGATCAAACAAATGACGATGCATAAAACTCCAATAACTCTGATAGGCGTTTCTTGGAATAGGATAGTACTCGTCTAAGTTTACGGTAACTACATTTTTGAAACTCAATCCTTCTTCTTTATGCATTCGAACCAATTCCTTATATAACAGAATAGGAGTAGCGCCAGTAGCCATGCCCAAAACACATGGCAAATTTTGACCTTGTTTTTCTTTAATTAAATGGGCAATTTGAGTTGCCAATGCATTAGAACCTTCAGTAGGGTTCTTATAAATTTTTACGGGAATCTTTTCAAATGATTCTAACATAGTAATGTTTTATTATTACGATATAAATATACATAAAAAACGCCCCAATTTTAAGGAGCGTTTTAGTATTTAATCTACTTTATTAATTTTGATCATATTCGTTGGCAAGTGTAGCTTAATTGGTGTACTACCAGTATTTACTACAATATCTCCTTCTTTAACATATCCTTCTTTTTTCAAGATTTGAATTTGATCTGTAATAATTGCATCCAAGCTTTCTTCCTTATCATAGTAGAATGCTTTAACACCCCAGCTTAATGATAATTGGTTCACCAAGCTTGCTTCTTTAGTGAAAACAAATAATGGAGATTTAGGACGGAAGCTACTTAACATAAATGCTGTATAACCAGATTGTGTCATACCTACCAATGCTTGAGAACCACTATCGTCTGATAATCTACATGCGTTATAACACAATGCATCACTCAAGAAAGATGGAGAATGTGGTTGTGGCTTTAAATCTTCTGAACGATTGTATTTATATCCATTTTGTTCTACTTCAGAAATGATCTTACGCATAGTTTCAATTACCAATACAGGGAATTGACCTGTTGCGGTTTCACCACTTAACATCACCGCGTCAGCTCCTTCAATTACCGCGTTAGCAACGTCTGTAATTTCTGAACGGTTTGGTTTTACACGATCAATCATTGATTCCATCATTTGAGTTGCCACAATTACGGGCTTGGCTCTATGTAAACACTTTCTGATTAATTCTTTTTGAATTAAAGGAATTTTCTCTACTGGTAATTCAACACCCAAGTCGCCGCGTGCAACCATGATGGCATCGCTTGCAATGATGATATCACGGATATTAGTTAATGCTTCTGGCATTTCAATTTTAGCGATGATTTTAGATTTGCTGTTATTCTTGTTTAAGATCTCTCTTAACATTTCAATATCAGCCACTCTTTTTACAAAGCTTAATGCAACCCAGTCTAATTTTTCTTTGATTATAAATGCAGCATCTTCTAAATCTTTTTCAGTTAATGCAGGTAAAGAAATTTTAGTATCAGGTAAGTTTAAACCTTTTTTAGAAGAAATGATACCTCCTAAAGAAACGACTACTTTTACATCTCCGTTAGGCTCTACACTTTTTACTTTTACTTCAATTTTTCCATCATCAATCATAATAGTATTACCTACTACAACATCGCCAGCTAGGTTAGGGTAGGATACATAGATTTTTTCCATTGTACCAATACATTTGTCGTTTGACAAGGTTAGTACATCACCCACTTTCACATCCAATTTGTTATTTTCAATTTCTCCCACTCTTAATTTAGGACCTTGTAAATCGCCTAATATAGCAACGCTACAACCTAATTCTTTATTGATGCCTCTAATATTATCAATGATTTTCTTTTTGTCTTCATGACTTCCATGAGAAAAGTTTAAACGAAACACATTCACTCCTGCAATCACTAAAGCTTTTAATTGATCGTATGTTTCACATGCAGGACCAACTGTTGCAACAATCTTTGTTTTGTGGTGTGTTGGTTTGTAAGTTGTTTGACTCATTTTTATTTTATTGGGGATTTAACTTGCTAATATTTTTACGATTTTCATCCACTCTTCAGATATTTTTTGTTTTGCTTTTACAGCATTATCTAGTGGAGTGTATTTTAATTTGTTGTCTTCGATACCTACCATCACATTATGTGTTCCATTTAATAAACATTCAACTGCATGGTAACCCATTCTACTGGCAATCAATCTATCCAAACAACTTGGAGAACCACCTCTTTGAATATGACCTAGTATGCATACTCTGATATCTGCATTAGGTAATCTTTGTTTTAAGAAATCGCCCACCTGTGTACCGCCTCCAAATTCATCACCTTCCGCTACTACAACAAGGTTGACTAATTTTTTTCTTTTTTCTTTCTCAGTTAGAGAAGCAACTAAAGCTTCCATATCTGTTTTTGATTCTGGAATCAAAATATTTTCAGCGCCAGTTGCAATACCACTATGTAATGCAATGTATCCAGCATCTCTACCCATTACTTCTACTACAAATAATCTGTCGTGAGCATCTGCAGTATCTCTAATTTTATCTATTGCTTCTACAGCTGTATTTACTGCAGTATCAAAACCTATCGTGAAATCAGAACCTGCAATGTCTTTGTCGATTGTTCCAGGTAAACCTATACAAGGAATATCAAATTCGTTACTGAATTTTTGTGCCCCTTTAAAACTACCATCTCCACCTATGACAACGATTCCGTCAATACCTCTTTTTTTAAGATTATTGTAGGCAATTTGACGTCCTTCTGGTGTAAAGAAATCTTTTGATCTAGCTGTTTTTAAAATGGTACCGCCTCTTTGAATAATATTGCCTACCGATTTTGAGTCCATTTGAAAGATATCATCTTCAATCATTCCATTGTAGCCTCTTGTCACCCCAAATACCTCCAAACCATGATAAATACCTGTTCTAACCACAGCTCTGATAGCGGCATTCATACCGGGGGCGTCTCCACCAGAAGTTAAAACGGCAATTTTGTTGACTTTTTTAGTAGACATAAATTTTGAGTTATTCTTTAAAGCATTGATTTACAATTATCAATCAATACACTATCGATTAAACGGAGCCACAAATTTAAACATTTGAAAGCAATTAACCGCTGAATAACTAAAATGTGGGTATTTTTCTGCTTTTTTACAAGCAAATGTTAGTTTTGGGTATATCTATTTGGATTCTAGGGCTACCAAATCATTGAAAGCCATCTCATATTCCTTATTCATAGATCGAATTAAAGCGTTTTTATCGTGATAAGCTTTTTCGATGTTTTTCAACTTTTCTGGGTTTGCATACATTGCTGGATCTGCCATTTGAACTTCGATCTCTGCTTTTTCTTTATTCAGTGTCTCTATATTCTGTTCTATTTGAGCAATGGCTTTTTGCAATTTTTGAATTTGCTTTTGCAAGTCCTTATCTATTGGACCAGCTGCCTTCACAGGTTCAACGGGTTTTTCTTCTTTAATTGGTTTGGCTTTTGGATTTTCTGGAGCATTGGCCTTTTGTTTAGCCATTCTTTCTTTCCATTCTACCCATTCATTATAGTCACCTTTGAATTCAATAATTTTTTTGTCTTCAATTTCCCAAATCTTGTTGGCAGTTTTAGAAATGAAGTAACGATCGTGACTGACTAAAATTATAGAGCCATCATATTTGGTTAAAGCTTCTGCTAATAATTCTACAGTGGCCATATCCAAGTGGTTGGTAGGTTCATCCAACATTAAGAAATTAGCTTTACTAATAATGGTTTTGGTTAAAGCGACTCTTGCTTTTTCACCTCCACTTAATATTTTAATTCTCTTGTCTACATCATCACCACCAAATAAGAAACATCCTAATAGCGCTCTTAATTCAAGATCGGTTTTTTTAGTACCGCATTCTTGCACTTCTTGTAAAATGGTATTGTTTAAGTTCAAAGATTCTAATTGGTGCTGAGCATAAAAACTTTCATCTACATTATGTCCCCAAACTCTTTCTCCTTCAAAACTTTCCATTCCTGCTACAATCCTTAGTAGGGTGGACTTTCCTTTACCATTGGCACCAATCAAAGCAATTTTATCACCTCTTTCAATTTCTGCAAAAGCGTTTTCTAAAATGGTTTGAGTAGGGTAGGTCTTTGAAATGCCTTTTAAGTCTACTAAAACTTTTCCAGGAGTTTTATCAACCGCGAAATTGATTTTAATATTTGGTCGCTCCAATTGAACATCTTCAATTACTTCTAATTTATCCAATCGTTTTTGAATAGATTGTGCTTGTGCGGCTTTAGAAGCTTTTGCTTTAAATCTTTCAATAAATCTTTCTTGTTGACGAATATAATCTTGTTGATTCTCAAAAGCTCTTTGTTGAATTTCTATTCTTTGTACTTTTTCAACTTCATAGTATTCATAATCGCCTGTATAGAAATTCAATTGTTGTTGGTATACTTCTACAATTTTATTCACCATTTTATTTAAGAAGAATTTATCGTGACTTACAATCACTACACTTCCTTTATAATGCAATAAATATTTCTCCAACCATTCGATACTTGGTAAGTCCAAGTGGTTGGTAGGTTCATCCAATAATAATACATCTGGTGCTTGTAAAATCATTTTAGCCAAAAGCACACGCATTCTCCAACCTCCACTAAATTCTTTATAAGGTCTAGTTAGATCGTTAGTGGTGAATCCAAGACCATGTAAAACTTCTTCGGCTTTATGATTAATATTATAACCATCTAATACATCAATCTCATGTAAAGCGTCAGTATATTTAATTAACAAATCATTGTCTTCCGGATTTGCTTCTAATTCTTTTCCTAATTGTTCTACTTCTTTTTCTAATTCCCTAACTCTTTCAAAAGCGCCCAATGCCACTTCTGTTATAGTTTCATTGGTGTCAAAGCTTAATAAATCTTGGTGCAAATACCCAATGGTGGTGTCTTTTCCTTTTTCTACAGTCCCTTTTGAAGGGGTGTATTGACCCACTAATAATTTTAAGATAGTAGACTTTCCAGTTCCATTATATCCAATAAGGCCAATTCGCTCGCCTGGTTGAATATGCCAAGTGGCATCAGTGATGATGGCTCTTGCGCCAAATTCGAAGGTTACATTTTGAAGGCCTATTAACATATCTTTATTTTCAGACCGCAAAGTTAGCGTCTTGGACTGTCTATTTATGCATAAATTTGAAAAAATTATTCCTAGTGAAATATTTAATTGTCATTATTGCTGTTTTATTGATGGGTTGTGAAAACAATAATACCCTAAAAGAAGAAACCATATTATGGGAATTCCATCCTAAAAACCATCAAGACCAATGGGATCTTCAAGCATTTCAATTGGTCAATCAATATCAAGCAATTCAAAATAATATTTCGATGAATGATAGTTTGGTATTTAAATCAACTTTGCAACAGTTGATTAATACGACCGATACTTTATTGATACATTCAACAGCAAAAGATTCGCTCACGCAAAATATTTGGGTGTCAGGTTTACAAACCTTCAAAAACGAATTAGAGGCTTTGATGCTAGAAACTGAACCTACAGAAAAGCACACACAATTCAATATGTGTACGGTATCTTTCATCCATTTTTTAGCAGATATAGGATACACTAAAACCAATATCTATATATTTCAAAAACCGGATGAGGAAGATGCGTATTTCTGGTTTGGATCTACTAAAACAAGTAAAAATCCTTTTGATCCATCTGATCGAAAAGAATACAATGCAAGTTTTACTTTGCAAGAACCTTAGTCTTTATTATTCTTTCGGAGGGGGAGTATAGCTCACTATTATTTTAGCATTGATCTTATTGGTTGAAGTAATAAATAATTCTTGTCTAGATATTCCATCTTTCAAAACCAACAGGGCAGTATTTGGAGGTACAGTGCCCATATTGTGGGCAACAATAATTATTTCATGTTCATTTATTGCATCTGACAAAGTAAACTCTAAATGAATTGCTTTGTAACTCAACCGCTTTTTACTGACCAATAATTTCTTGTTGTCATAAACAATAATAGTGTCATTGTCGATAGTACCATTGTCATATAAATCAATACTGAATTGTTTGCTAGAAGTAGTAATTTTTTTAGCCAATTTATTTTCTCTAGCCACTAAAGCCCAAGGTATGGTTTGAAATCCATTACCTTGTTTAATTCTAATCTCTGCTTCAATATCTTCGGGCTCGGTCATTACTGCCTCTTCCATAACTGGTTCTTCCTTTACACTATTTATTTGTGCAATATTGATGGCGTTATTTAAATTTTCAGGGGTGGATTTTGCTTTTTGAATAACAAGATCTTTGGCTGTGGTAGAAATTTTATTGGAAGACTTGTTGATATTGTTGCTTATAGTAGAGGGAGCTGTAACTGCATTAGTAGTATTAACTTTCTTTGTAGTGTTGGTATTAATTTCTTTACTTGTATTTGTAAATGAATTTTTAGTTTGGTTTACTAAAGGATCCATTTTTTTTGAAACAGTTTCTATTTTAACCGGAAGTGGATTGTTTTTTTGGGGAGTATTTTTTTTACTATTCTTTTCGGCGACTATTAATTGTTGTATAGGAATTTCTTTTTCTAGATATACTTTACCTCCACCACAATCCCTTCCTGTTTTTTTATTGTATGAAGTATAAGTGCCTTCAATTATTTCATGACCTCGAAGATTTTTATATGACATGAAATTATTCATTAAACATGGCGCATAATTTTCTTGAATGTTTAAATCTAAAAATCCTTGTTCTTCTATATGTAGTAATTGGGTAGTCTTATCAAAATTTCCAGAAGCATAAGCTTGTGCAGAAAATTCATTACTTAATTTGGTGTAAGTACTAATAGTTAATTGATAGTTGGGCCCTTGGGTAATATTCATTTCATAACTATAAATTTTACTGAAATTGCTATTATGAGGACTAAAATATCCTTTCCATTTGCCCTCTAGTTGTTGTGCAAAAAGGGTGTTTGTACCTAAGTAATAAAAAAGGCAAATGATCAAAAAACGCATAAGGCAAATCTAAGGAATTTTGCTACCTTTGCCGTCTTATATATAGTAATAAAAATGGTTCAAATTCAATTTCCAGATGGGGCAGTGAGATCTTATGAAAAAGGGATTACTGCATTAGGTATTGCCAAATCTATTAGTGAAGGATTGGCAAAGAAAGTTTTAGCAGCTTCTGTAAACGGCGAAGTTTGGGATGCAACGCGTCCAATTCATCAAGATGCCGCATTAAAATTATTGACCTGGGACGATGCTGATGGCAAATCTACTTTCTGGCATTCTTCTGCACACTTACTTGCGGAAGCTGTGGAAATGCAATTTCCTGGCGCTAAATTTTGGGTTGGACCAGCTGTAGAGAAAGGTTTTTATTATGATATCGATTTAGGGTCAAATCATATTAAAGAAGAAGATGTTATTGCTCTTGAAAAGAAGATGAATGAATTAGCAAAACAAGCAAATGCTTATATCCGCAAGGAAATGACCAAAGCAGAAGCGGTTGCTTATTTCACCGAAAAAGGAGATGAATATAAATTAGATTTATTGTCTGGATTAGAAGACGGGACCATTACTTTTTACACACAAGGTCAGTTCACTGATTTATGTCGCGGACCTCATATCCCAAACACGGGGGCTATCAAAGCCATCAAGATTACCAATATAGCTGGTGCATTTTGGAAGGGTGATGAGAAAAATAAAATGTTGACAAGGGTATATGGTGTGACTTTCCCTAATCAAAAAGAATTAGATGAATACTTGCTTTTATTAGAAGAAGCAAAGAAAAGAGATCATAGAAAATTAGGAAAAGAATTAGGTATTTATACTATGGATGATGATGTGGGCCCAGGTCTTCCTTTATGGATGCCCAATGGAACCATCATTATTGAAGAGTTAGAAAATTTAGCAAAAGAAACGGAAGAAGCTGCAGGCTACAAGCGAGTAGTGAC
>JALRFB010000038.1 GCA_023256555.1 Sediminibacterium sp.
ATGTACCTTCAAGCAGGCAAAAGATTAAGTCTCAAGAAGAAACTTATAATTATCTTAAAGGGAAAAAATAAATACATTGATACTTGCAGCAATAGATATTGGTAGTAACGCAGCTAGAATTTTAATATGCGAAGTAGAAAAAAGAGGTAAAGAGACTAATTTCAATCGACTTAACTTATTGCGTATTCCTTTAAGACTTGGATTTGATGTATTTGAAAAAGGATTTATTGGGAGTAAGAAGAAAAAAATGCTCATTGATACCATTAAAACTTTCAAACAGTTAATGAAGGTTTATGAAGTAGAGCACTATATGGCTTGTGCCACTAGCGCCATGAGGGATGCCGAAAATGCAAAAGAAATAATCAAAGAAATTGAAGAAGAAACTTCTATAGAGATTGAAGTTATTTCAGGCGATCTTGAGGCTGAGATTATTTATGAAAACCATTTTGCGGAGTTATTAGATAATCAGAAAAGTTATTTATACATAGATGTGGGTGGTGGAAGTACCGAACTTACTTTATATCATAAGTCAAAAGTAGTTTTACAAAAATCTTTTAATGTAGGTACAGTTAGAATTTTGACCAAAAAAGTGAAAGATGCCACTTGGGATGAATTAAAAGATACTTTAAAAGAACTTTCTAGAAACTATGATAATTTAATTGGCATTGGTTCAGGTGGCAATATCAATAAATTATTCTCTATTAGTGGTACAAAAAATGGGAAGCCATTAGAAACTAGTACAATCCGAGAGATTTTTGAAGAAATGGAACCTTTGGATGTTGAAGAAAGAATGCATAAATACAATATTCGCCAAGATAGAGCAGAAGTATTGGTTCCCGCTTTAACTATTTATACAAGTATTCTAAAATGGGCTAATATTGAAGAAATATATGTTCCAAAAATTGGATTAGCCGATGGTTTAATTCACCACTTGTATGACCAAGTTCTTGAAGAAAGTTTAAAGTAAGGCTTAATTATTTTTAGCACCATTATCTATCCAACAAATAAGTGCCGCTTTATCAGTCGCATTAAAAGATCTTCCCTTAGGCATTCTGCCACTTACAACAGAAGCTTTGATTTGAGCTGCATTATCATGCACAACTGTAAAATTATTCAGTTCTGCTGCATTATTAGGATCATGACATCCACTCAAATTACAATTGGTGTTTAATATTGGTAATACAGTTTGAGAAAAACTTGTATTTGGATTACAGGTGGTTGCAACGGTATTTGTAGTGTCTGAACTCTTTGAACATGCAAAACCAATAATAGTGATGGTAATGATGATTAAAACAATTTGAATATTTTTAATTTTCATAATGTGTAATTGAATATTTATGAAAAAAGCGTCCCGTTTAACGGGACGCTATATATTGAATACAATCAACAATTTATTTTATTTCCATACAGTCCAACCTTTCCACCAAGTTTGGTTTACACCAGAAGTAGCAACAGCACCTCTAAATGTAACTTTCTCAAAGAATGGATCTTGTAATTTAGCATCAGTGAAACTACCATTAACTTTATAATCCAAAGAAGTACCTAATCCTAAAGTACCAATATTTGCACCGTTAATTAATGCTGCACTAATATTACCTGATGGGCCTGCACTAGCATATGGAGTAAAATCAGGGTTAGTATAATTAAAAGGTTGTATTAATTTTAAAATATCTGGTGCAGAAGAATTTAAAATTGTATTGTTGTAAGAAGCAGTACTAAATAAATCTAATACATTTTGAGTGGTAGTTGTTGATCCTGATTTACCATCATAGCGAACATCCACTGTATTACCCGCTAAAGTAATATTCTTTAATCTAATAACGCTATCTACTAAGTTCTTATAAGTAGAACCATTTGTTGTTGTCTTAGTTTCATCAATTAAGATACCTAATGGCCATCCAGCAATTACTGTATTTTGAATAGAAATTCCTGAATTTCTTCTGATCTGAGCTGCAGCTAAGAATAAAGTATTTCCTTTACCATATGTTGGATTGATTCTTGGTCCAATCACAGTCATATTAGAGAATACAGCTGTTGTTTTTGGGGTAAAATCAGAACCATTACCATCATTATCCGATTCAAACGCTTCAGATTTAGAGATATCAGCAATAGCAGAGTCTCTTAGTGCAATACCAAACTGTACATTACCAGAATATCCAAAGTCAGTATCGAAATCATCATCCTGAGTTTTATAAGCAATCAAATACTTACAGTTAACGGTACCACCAAACCACTCATAAGCGTCATCCTTTGCATAAGTAACTTGAATATGGTCAATTGTTGTACCATTACCCACACCAGCCATAGTTCAACTGTTTAACTCATTGTCTGGTTGATAAGCGTATCCTGCATATTCAATTCTTACATATTGTAAAATACCAGAATTATCTGCATCATTCGCTGTTGGGAAAGCGGCGTCACCAGAACCAGCTAAGCCATAACCTACTTCAGTATCATTGATACCACCTTCTACAGATGTTAAACCTTTTGTAGCAACCCCTTTCCATGTTAATGATTGGTTTACAGTTGCAGTACCTAATAAAACGATACCACCCCAATCACCTGATTGTGGATTTAGAGAAGCTGAAGTAAATACAACAGGGGCATCAGCTGTACCTTTTGCAACTATCTTAGCACCACGACAAATAACCAATGCAGCAACATCTGCGCCAGATTTTCCTTGCACTTTTGCTCCTGCTTGAACTGTTAATGTCACGCCTTTAGTAACATAAACGATACCTGAAAGGTAGTTTACGTCTTTAGCGTACAATGTAGTGTCCTTCGTGATCTTACCTGATAATGTTACTGTATTTGATACAACACCAGCAGGAGCTACTTCTTTAGTAACTACGAAAATTTCTTTTTCGCCATCCATTTCAATCTTTCTACAACCAGTAATGGCTAAAAAAGCTAGAGATAAATAAAATAATTGTTTCATTGTTTTTGTATTTAAAAAAAGTTTTTGAATTGTTTATTATAAAGAGTAATTAATTGTTACGCCATAAGTTGTACCAAATTGTCTAGAGAAACGAACACCATCTGTTGCTTTATTATAATTGGTATTACTATTATTGTTTTGATAAAAGATTTGTCTTTGATTTAAAATATCTGCAATAGTGAATTTCACCTCAGCTTTATTTTTTGCAAATTTTTTGCTCATTTGAAAATCCAATAACACTCTTGGATTTTCATATACGTCTGGAGAACCTGCCCCAGCTTGAATATCACCTACTAAATAAATACGCTTACCAATTTGATTTACTAATGCAGTCATATTAAAGCCTTTCTCAACTACATCATATAATAATCCGGCATTTATTAAATATGGAGATTGACCTTGTAAAGTTCTTGACACATTTAATTTTTCATCCTTCACTTCCGAGTTAATGTAAGAACCATTCGCTTGTAAAGTAAAACGTTTAGATAATTTCTTTCTTCCTTCTAATTCAAAACCAAATGCAGTAGCTTTTGCGGCATTTTGGAAAGAGAATAAACTAGATCCACCACCTGCTTCTTGGTAAATACTTTCAATAGGATTTTCGAAATTCTTATAGAATACTCCTACAGTGAACAATTCACCAGCTTGAGGATATAATTCATATCTAATATCAAAATTGCTGATCTTAGTTCTTTTCAAACTTGGATTACCTGAAACAGAAGCGTTTAATTCAAAATCATAAATATTTAAAGCAGATAACTCTCTTAATTCTGGTCTAATAATTGTTTGAGATGCCGTCAATCTTAAATTTGCTTTTTGAGTTAACTTTAAAGAAGCATTTACACCTGGCAAAAAGTCTGTAACTCTTGAATAAGTATGTCTAGGGTCCCACTTCTTCACTGAACCAACTAATTGATCAAAATCTTCTACTCTTAATCCCCAAACCACTCTTACCGCATCAGACACTTTATTATCAAATTGCAAGTACCCTGCATTTAGGATTGTATTTGCTAAGTATCTAAAATTTTTGTTTTGTATTGAGTTAAATGCAAACTTATTATCAGTTCCGTTACCAAAATTAGCTGGCACAAAAGCTGACTCAGCAGGCAATAATCTCAATGCAAGATTATCAGTAGGTAATGTTATTGCAAATAGCTGAGCGTCATATAGACGATCTTTTACTTGAATCATATAACCCGCTTTGATTGTTTGCTGATTAATTTTGTACACTAGATCACCACCACCAGTATAGATATAATCTGATAATGTTTGAAATACTCTACTTCCTGATTGTTGTGATAAAGTGTTTGAAATATTTAAAACATATGGATCCGTTCCATTAATGCTTTTAGTATATAAAATTCTTCTTTGATCTGGTGTGTAACTATCTAAAATATTAAAAGCTCCATACCAATTAAATTTTAATTTTTGAGTGATACTATGTTCACCATTTAATTGATTAGTGAAGAAAACATTTTGACCAAATACAAATTCATTACCCTTTACTAAATCTTGTCTATCATATACTGTACCTGCTCTTTGAGTATATGCATTAGATGTTTTAACATTGACAATTGCTTTGTAACTAATTTTGTTCAATGGATTTATGAACATAGAAACGCCAGCAATAGCACCCATATTAATATCATTAATATATTTATTGTCTTTTAATTCTAAATAAGGGGTTAATCCATTATTTGTTAACTGGTTTTGATTATTGATATTATCTTGAAAACGATATGCGTTAGCATAGTTTATACCAATTAAACCACCAATTTTCTTACCAAACAATGTACCTGCAAATCCACCATTCATTTGTAGACTCATATTAGGCTTAGCAGTTGTCATTACCGGAGCCCAATGATTAGACATAGTCTTTCCTAATGCAGTTTTAGAAGCTATAGATGAAGTGTCGAAGTTTGATTTTGTAGTGTAGCCAGCTGGCAAAGATCTTGTTCCGTCATCAATACCATACCAATCAGTCTTACCACCTTTATCTTTAAAAAAGTCTTTTCCAGTAACCATGCTATTTGCACTAGTTCCTAATTGAATATTGAAAAAGTTTTTTGTAGGAACATCTTTTGTATTTACTTGAATCAATCCTCCCGCCCATTCTCCTGGTAGTTCAGGGACAAATGCCTTGTTGATGATAATGTTGTCTATAATTTGAGATGGGAATAAATCAAACGAAAATGTTTTACGATCTGGCTCTGTACTTGTTAATAAAATACCATTCAACATTGCTTGATTGTATCTATCTGCTAGACCTCTTACGATAATGTATTTACCTTCCTGAATTGATGCTCCAGGTGTTCTTTTTAAAATTTCGGCAGTATTTCTATCTGGACTTCTTTTAATAGATTCTGCAGAAATTACAGAAGAAACTGTATTTGTATTTCTTTGATAAGCAATCAATGCATTATCTGTGGCACCTTTATTGGTACCTCTATTGGCTGTTACAACAACATCAGTTAATTTTTTACCATTCTCATCTAAAACAATATCTGAAGTAAGTTCTTCACCAGCAGCTGTTGCCTTAACGGTTACAGACTTTTCTTTATATCCCACATAATTAAATACTAATGTATACTCTTTGTTTACATCAATATTGAAACTATATCTACCTTCAACATCTGACTTAGTTGTTTGTGTTTTATCAGCCTTTAAACTTATAGTTACTGCAATTAAAGATTCGTTTTTATTATTGGTTACTTTACCAGAAACTTTTGCTCTTTGAGCATTTGAAATAAATGCAGAAAAAATAATAAGTATAACTAATGATATCCTTTTCACGGTATATTTTTATTTGTATGCAAATATTAGACTCTAATGTTACCTAATTGTTAACTCAGTATGAACTTAATGTTATCATAAAAAAGAAGTTTTCAAAAAGATTGTAAGTTGCTCATATTCAATAGTATACGAAAACAAAAAGACACCCTTGAAGGTGTCTTTTTGTTAAATTTTTGAAATGACAATATTAATCCAAATGGTATACTTTATGTAGATCCTTTGTGCAAGTAAAAGTGACCCCTAAATCGTGAATAATACCATCTTTTACATCGTAGGCCCAACCATGTAAAGTGAGCGGCTGGTCTCTTCTCCAAGCGTTTTGCACGATAGAAGTTTTACCCAAGTGCCCTACTTGTTCTATGACATTTAATTCAACGAATCTTCTAGCTCTCTCGGTATTGTCTTTAATGGCATCTAATTCTGCAGCATTAAATCGATATACATCTTTGATATGTCTTAACCAATTATCAATTAAACCCAATTGTTGATTTTCCATTGCTGCTACTACCCCACCACAACCATAATGTCCACATACGATGATATGCTTCACTTTTAAAACCTCCACCGCATATGAAAGTACACTCAACATATTCATATCGCTATGTACCACCATATTGGCGATATTTCTGTGCACAAATATATCACCTGGTTTTGTACCAGTAATTTGATTTGCAGGAACTCTACTATCAGAACAGCCAATCCATAAGTATTCTGGATTTTGGCCAAGAGATAAATTATTAAAGTAATTAGGGTCTAATTCAAGTTGTTCTTTGACCCATTGTCTATTTTTTTCAAGAAGATCAAATTTTGTATCCCCCATGGCATTGAATGATTTACAGCTCAAAGATGCAACTTATTTTTGATACACCATATTATCCTCCATTTTGCTTATTTTCGGACTAGGTTAATTTCTTACTAAAAGCCCTTAAAATGAGTCCTTTAGAAATTTTTATTGAAAGTATTGGATGGATTGCATCTATATTGATTGTAGGTTCCTATGCTTTAAATCTTTGGGGTAAAATTGAAACCAATAGCAAAGTCTATATGTGGGCCAATATTTTTGGAGGATTATTTTTTGTGATCAACACCTACTATCATCATGCATACCCTTCGATGGTGGTGAATCTTATCTGGGTAATAATTGCATTGGCTCTATTAATTAAACCTAGCATTCATAAAAAATAGATGCAATCTCAATATTCCATATTAAATATATTGAATCAATTGATAAAGTGGCTGCTTATTTGTTTTTTAATAAGTGCACTAGTAGGTTCGATTACTGCGTTTTTTTTATACAGTTTGGATTTAGCTACTCATTTTAGAGAAGACAATCGATGGATTATATGTAGTTTACCCATAACTGGTTTTATTATTGGATGGTTATATCATCGATATGGAGAAGATGCCAACAAGGGCAATAACATCATCATTGATGCTCATCACGAAGTTTCAAAAGTTGTTCCTTTTAAAATGGCTCCTTTAGTTTATATAGGAACCATATTGACACATTTTTCAGGAGGATCCGCTGGTAGAGAAGGTACTGCAGTGCAAATGGGAGGAGCCATTGCATTTCCATTTTCAAAATGGTTTAAATTAAATCATGAAGAAAAAAAGACCATTCTTATTATGGGAGTAAGTGCTGGTTTTGCAGCTGTATTTGGGACACCATTAGCAGGGGCAGTATTTGCTTTAGAATTAATGGGATTTAAATTTATAAGATGGCAATCTATAATTCCCAGTTTTGCGGCAGCTTTTATAGCACACTTTATTTGCCTCAGTTGGAATATTGAACATAGTGTATATATAGTAAAATCAATTCCATCTATAAATACACAAGAAGTTTTATGGTCTTTGTTAGCTGGTATTTGCTTTGGATTAACTGCATTATTATTTTCATTGAGCTATCATGTTTTTGAAAAAGCATTCTCATTTATACAAAACAAAACGCTTAGACCTTTTATTGGAGGCATCATCATTGCCTTAATCATTTGGTTAATGGGAA
>JALRFB010000039.1 GCA_023256555.1 Sediminibacterium sp.
GTCTATAAAAATGAAGTATTTACCCATTTGCATATTGGGCAAAATATAGATGAAGCATTTGTTAAGAAAATTAGAGATGGCAATAAGTTAGATATTGGTATTGGGAAACAAGGGGTAGAGAAATTGACAGATGATCAATCTTCTATCATAAGATTACTTAAAATGCATCAAGGCTTTTTGCCTTATCATGATAAGTCCAATCCAGATGATATTTATGCTTTCTTTGGGATGAGTAAAAAAGCATTCAAAATGAGTGTCGGAATTTTATACAAGGCAAAATTAATCACCATTGAAGAAGATGGTATTCGATTAGTGACTGAAAATCAATAAATTACTAAATCTAATTAATTTTTTAATTTAACTAAATTTATATGGCAAAGGAAGTATATATAGTAGCAGCCGTTAGAACGCCGATTGGTTCATTTGGCGGATCTTTAAAATCTTTTTCAGCTACTCAATTGGGCGGAATTGTCATTAAAGCGATTCTAGATAAAACAAAAATTGATCCCAATAATGTAGACGAAGTTATTTTTGGCTCAGTCATTCAAGCTGGTTTAGGACAAGCCCCTGCAAGACAAGCTGCATTGAATGGAGGGCTTCCGCACAAAGTAATTTGTACTACAGTCAATAAGGTATGTGCAAGTGGTATGAAAACCATTGCTCAGGCCGCCCAAACTATTTTACTTGGTGATGCCGATATTGTCATAGCTGGAGGAATGGAAAGCATGAGTAATGTACCATTTTATAATACCCATCAGAGATGGGGCAATAAATATGGAGATACCACCATTTTAGATGGATTAGCCAAAGATGGTTTGGTTGATGTGTATGATAAAGTAGCCATGGGAAATTTTGCAGACCTATGTGCAAAAGAACATACTATTTCAAGAGAAGATCAAGATGCTTTTGCTACAGAAAGTTATCAAAAATCACAAGCAGCAACGGAAAAAGGATTATTTAAAGAAGAGATTGTTTCAATAACTATACCACAAAAAAAAGGGGAGTCTATCATTATTGATAAAGACGAAGAACCCTTCAATGTAAAATTTGATAAAATTGCTCAATTAAATCCTGCTTTTACTAAAGAAGGTACCGTTACAGCGGCAAATGCAAGTACAATGAACGATGGCGCAGCAGCCATTTTATTAATGAGCGGTGAAAAAATGAAAGCATTAGGATTAAAGCCTTTGGCAAAAATAGTTAGTTATGCTGATGCTGAACAAGATCCTAAATGGTTTACTACAGCCCCTTCATTGGCTCTACCTAAAGCACTCGCAAAAGCGGGACTAAGCATAAATCAAATTGACTTCTTTGAATTCAATGAAGCATTTTCCGTAGTGGGGATTGTAAATACTCAATTACTTAAAATAGATCCAGCTAAAGTTAATATACGTGGTGGTGCTGTTTCTTTGGGACATCCATTAGGATGTAGCGGTGCTAGAATTGTAGTAACATTAACACATATATTAGAAAGCAATCAAAAGCAATTTGGAGCTGCAGCAATTTGTAATGGTGGAGGAGGTGCTTCCGCATTAATAATTGAAAGGGTATAAATAAATAGAAAAGCTATTGGCTTACTTGTTCCAACAATTCGTCCATCATTATTCCATAATGACTTTCATCATAAGTGCATTCTCCATTTTTAATTAATAATACCTGTGGAGATTCATGGTGCACATGAAAAAATTCAGCAATAGCATTTGAAATTGGCCTAAAATTCAATAAATCTAAATAGTAAAAATCAATATTATCAGGTGCTTCCGCTCTTTCAAATCTTGAAAAAGCCATTTGTGAAATACTACATGTGGTGCTATGTTTGAAGATAACCTGAGGCTTATTGCTAGAATTTATTTTAATGTTTTCTAATTGATCTAGACTAGTTAATTGAATCCAATTCATACATTTAAATTAAGGGTTCAAAAATAGCCAAATTATTGGAACTATTAGATCAAGTATATGAATAATGATTAACTTCACTCAATAATCGTATTTATGCAATTACAATTGACCAATCCTATTTGTTTTCTAGATTTAGAAACTACTGGTATAAATGTTAGTCTTGATAGAATAGTAGAAATTGCTATCATCAAAATTATGTCTGATGGTTCTAAGCAAATCAAAAGAAAATTAGTCAATCCTGAAATGTCTATACCTAAAGCTGCATCAGATGTGCATGGCATTACTGATGAAATGGTTAAAGATGCTCCAAGCTTCAAACAAATTGCAAACGAAATTAAACAATTTATTGAAGGAGCAGATTTAGCAGGGTATAATAGTAACAGATTTGATATTCCTATGTTAAATGAAGAGTTTCTTAGAGCGGGTATTGCAATTGATATGTTATCAAGAAAATTATTAGATGTTCAAAAAGTGTTTCATATGATGGAACAAAGAACTCTTTCAGCAGCTTATAAATTTTATTGTGATAAGAATTTAGAAGATGCGCATACTGCTGAAGCAGATGCAATGGCAACATTTGAAGTACTGGAAGCACAGGTGGTTAAGTACCCTCAAATTGGAAATACAGTAGAATCAATCGTTAAATTTACCGGAGAAGATGAGATTATTGACTTCGCTAGAAGATTGGTTTATGAGAATGGGGTAGCGGTATTTAATTTTGGGAAACATAAGGGAAAACCTGTTATTCAAGTACTTAAAGAGGAACCACAGTACTATGATTGGATGATGAAAGGTGATTTTGCGCTACATACTAAGCAAAAATTGACTGAAATTCTAAATAAGTCAATATTAAATAAATAGCTTATATTTACATATAATAATTATTTCAAATAATCACTATACCCCCTAATCAGTGAAAAAATTAGTCATAATCCCTACTTATAACGAGAAAGAAAATATTCTTTTGATCGTTAATGCTGTTTTGTCTTTAAAGGGGGCTTTTGATATTTTAGTCATTGATGATGGTTCTCCAGATGGAACTGCTCAATTGGTAAAAGACACAATTCCCAAACATCCAGGTAGATTATTCATTGAAGAAAGAGCTGGCAAATTAGGATTAGGTACTGCCTATATTCATGGTTTCAAATGGGCTTTAGAAAAAAATTACGACTATATAGTTGAGATGGATGCAGATTTTTCTCACAATCCCAACGATTTAGAAAGATTGTACACTGCATGTGAAGTGGATGGTGCTGATGTGAGTATCGGTAGTAGATATGTAAGAGGTGGCGCAACTGAGAACTGGCCATTAGATAGATTAATTTATTCAAAAGGAGGATCTGCTTATACTAGAATTATCACTGGTATGCCTATCAAAGATCCTACAGCTGGTTTTGTTTGTTATAAAAACAAGGTGCTCGCTGCAATTGATTTAGATAAGATTAATTTTATAGGTTATGCATTTCAAATTGAAATGAAATTTGCATCTTGGAGATTGGGCTTTAAATTAAAAGAAGTTCCTATTACTTTTGTTGATAGAAAAATTGGCACTAGTAAAATGTCTAAGGGAATTATCAAAGAAGCCATACTTGGTGTGTTAAACATGCAATGGCAGCATATGACTGGACGCTTTATAAAGAATATTAAGCGTGTATATGTTAGTCTTTTTTTGTAGTCAACTAAAATTCTAAAATAAAACCTACTGTCGGTGTAACAAACACTTGATTTCCATCAGTTATCGAAGGTATTGCGTTAGAACCATCTTTTTTAATTGGTTTACCATCTGTTGTTTTAAATGTACCATCTGGATTAGATTCAAATATATATGCACTTGGCGCTACACTTCTGGTTCCATACCAATTGGTCACATCTAAGAAAAAATCTAAGGTAGCTTTCTTATAAAAATACTTTTTGTCAATTCTAAGATCACTAGAGTGGAATGGTTGAACTCTTAATGTATTTAATCTTGAATAATCTAAAATACCTTGTTTTAAAGTCACAAAATTTAATCTACTTGCAACACTATCATAAGGCGTATAAGGGGTTCCACCTTGTACTCTTAGTTTTAATCCTAATTCCCAGTTCTTATTGAATTTATATCCAGCAGTTAAACTCAATAAATGAATATTTTCCCAAGCACTAGGAATAAATTTGCCAGCAAAATTTGTATATGAACTTCTGAAATAACTATAACTTGCTACCCCAAAAAATCTTTTAGTTAATTTCTGTTGAGCAAATAATTCAAATCCATAACTCTTGCCAAAACCTTTTGTACTAATTGGTTCATTTCCTAGAATATTAAAATCTGCTCCTAAATTAGATAGACTAATTCCTTTTTGAATACTAATAGGAACTCCAAAATACTTCTTAGCAAATACTTCAAATGTAAATCTTGTTGCGTCACTGGGTATATATTCAATTCCAGCTACATAGTGATTGCTTCCAATATAATCTGCATTCTTATTGACAAAATTTCCATTTAAATCTTTGAATCCTAACACTGTAAGTGGTGCTACTTTAAAATATCTTCCAATAGAAGCATTTAAGTTTATCTTATCTGTTAATACATAACTGAATCCTAGTCTTGGAGAGATTCTACTCATGAAATCTTTTCCTGAATTATTAAATCCATTCCCATCTGTTCTAATCCCGGCACTAATTCCTAATCTATTATTGAATGCTCTTTTACCTAATTGAAAAAATGCACCATATTTTTTGAATGCTAAATCTGTAAAATAATTATAAGTCAATGGAGCTGATATTGCTAATCCTTGATTTGAAGGAATATATGATTTTAGTACTTGATAGGTATAATTATCGTATTCCACTGTTTGAATATTAGCACCAGTAGTCCATTTTAGTCCCAAGAAACTCTTGGTAATATCGAATCTTAATTTATTTTCAATTTCATTAGATCTAAATTGTAATGTAAGCTCACCTTTATTTTGGGAAAGATTATCCTCGTATTTCTCATTTAAATTGTTCAAGTGATTTCTACTCATACTAATATTCCAATAACCCTTATTAATCAATCTTTTTAAAGAAACACCAACTGTATAACTCCATTGATTGATTGAAGGACTTGAATTCAATGCATAAATTTTTTCAGGTGTGGCATTTCTTGGTGCCACAAAATAGAAATCGTCTATTGCTCCTATACCCAAGAATGTTAAAGTAGTTTTGGGATCAATTTGATGGGTTACTTTATATTGAAAATCCCAAAAATTAGGTCTTATAGGTAAGTCTAAGACATGAAATAAATATTGTAAATAACTTCTTCTAGCAGAAGCTAAGAATGTAGTTTTGCCAGATTTAGATAATGGGCCATTAAATGTACTTGCAAATTCTGTTGCTCCCATTCTGATATTGGTTTCCAATTTATTGGGGTTGCCTCTTTTCTGTTTGAATTCAAAAACAGATGAAAGCGCATTATCAAATTTTGCATCAAATGCAGAAGTAGACAATTTCACTTCATCTATAAAAGATACATTTAAAATACCTTGTGGGCCTCCAGCACTTCCTTGGGTAGAAAAGTGATTAATTACTGGTATTTCAATACCATCTAAATAAAATACATTTTCATTGGGAGCGCCACCTCTTACAATAATATCGTTTCTAAATCCAGCACTAGTACTAGCAGAACCGGTCACGCCAGGTAAACTTTGTACAACTTTAGAAATATCAAAATTGCTACCTGGACTTGATTTAATTTCCTCTGCTGTTAACTTTTGAACACTCAAAGGAGTTTCTAAAGTAGCGGCTCTTACTGTTCTTTTAGTTCCTCCTACAATTACTTCTCTCAAGGTGAGTTCCTGAGGTAGTAATTCTATGGTATTGATGGTCTCATTACCTGAACTTACTATTACATTATACAAAGTATAGGGAATACTTCCTAAAGAAGTAAATAAAATTTGATATTGGCCTGTTGGAACCATTTTTAGCTCATATCTACCTAAGCTATCAGAAATGGTAGAAAATGGGGTATTAATTACTTTTACAGTTACTCCAGCAATGGGATTTTGTGTGTTTTTATTGACAATCCAACCAGATAGGCTACCCTTAGCTTGAGCCATTGATTGTATTGAAAAAATAAGACTAAAACATACTAGAACAAAATTCCTCATATAATAATTAATAATGATGCAATTTATAACAAATAATATTCTAAATAGTTTACCTAACTTAGGAATTCAAAATTTAAAGCCAAATGAAATTAGCTGCTCTATTTCTAGGATTAAGTCTTTGTACTTTTGTATTTGCCCAAAAGAAGCCATTAGATCATTCTGTATACGATCAATGGCAATCTGTAAAAGAAACTATTATTCAGCCTCAGGGTCAATTCATAGTCTATTCTATCGTTCCTCAGGAAGGAGATGGACAATTATATATTAGAAATATAAGTACCAAAGAAAGTATACAAATTGATAGAGGTGCTCAAGCTAATTTTAGTGAAGATGGTATGTATGTTTTTGGAAAAATTAAGCCGTTTTTCGCTGAAACCAGAAAAGCAAAAATAGAGAAGAAAAAGGCTGATGAATTACCGAAGGACAGCTTATTTATATATGATATTAAAAAAGCACATTTAGATAAAATTGCTAATGTTAAATCTTTTCAAACTCCATCAAAAGCTAATGGATCTTTGGTGTATTTATTAGATAAAAAAGGGGATATCAATAAAGAGGGTTCAGAATTGGTTATTCAGAATTTAAAAACAACTTTCAAGCATAGTTTTAAGAATGTTGCACAATATGCACTGAATCCAAATGGACAACAAGTAATTGTTTATAAAGTACCCACTAAAACAAACAGCGCAGAGGTTTTATTGGCCAATTTGAACGATACAACTTATAGAAAATTAAATACAAGCATATACTCAGCAACAGGTTTTGTTTGGGATGAAGTAGGAGAACAAGCAGCCTATTTTGTTGAAAAGGATAGCACAAGTAAAGCCTTGCAGAAAAATTATCAATTGCATTATTTTCAGTTGGGGATGGATACTTCTTTGAAAGTTTTAGAAACAAGTCATCCAAATATTCCAAAGAACTATGTATTTGGTGCAGACAAGAAGTTGCAGTTTAGTAAATCAGGTAAAGTACTTGAATTAGGTATTCAACCCATATTACCCATTAAAGATACCAGCTTACCAGAATTTGAAAGAGTAAGCTTGGATATTTGGCATTATGCAGATGCTCAATTACAACCAATGCAATTAAAAAATCTTGAATCTATATTGAAGTCAACTGAAAAAGTCTTGTTTAGACCTGCCAATAAATCTGTATTGTATTTAGGTAAAATTAATGATAGAGATATCAAAATTGGTAATGAAGGAGATGGAGATTGGGCTTATGCCACCATTGATTCTGCTGATGCTGCATCATTTCAGTGGCAAGGTTTTACTAAGAAAGATTTATATGCAATTCATACTGAAAGTGGTAAAAAACAATTGTTACATCATAATTGGAAGGGTAGTTTGATTGCTTTTTCTCTAATATGGCAAGTGTTAAAGATAAAGCAGTCTGCCTCATCAATTTTATCTGTTTTCATATACTTTATTGTTGTCATTAAGTCTGAAATTTTATTTGAGTCATACTCATTCATCTGACAACCAAAAGTTTTTATATAGAAAGATTTACTAGTCATTTTTTTTTACAATAAAGTTCAAGTCTATGATCAATCAAATCATAACCTAAACGATTTGCGATTTTTTTTTTTAATTGCTCAATTTCATCATCAACAAACTCAATAATTTCAC
>JALRFB010000003.1 GCA_023256555.1 Sediminibacterium sp.
ATGCCAATGCAACATTTGAATTAGAAGATGGTAAATATATATGTGGTGTAGAGGTAGAGAAAATGTCTAAGTCAAAATTCAATACTGTCAATCCAGATGATTTAGTGAACAAATACGGTGCTGATACTTTCAGAATGTATGAAATGTTCTTAGGTCCAGTGGAGCAAAGTAAGCCATGGGATACCAAGGGAATTGAAGGGGTACATAGATTTATAAAAAAGTTCTGGCGTTTATTCTATGACGAAATGAAGGGTCAAGTATGGGTCAATGAAACTCCTACCAACGAGGAGTACAAAATTTTACATAAGACTATTAAGAAAATTGAAGAAGATACAGAGCGTTATAGTTTTAATACCGCAGTAAGTACTTTTATGATTTGTATTAATGAGTTGTATGATGCAGGTTGTCACAAGAAAGCCATTTTAGAACAAGTATTAATTTTAATTGCTCCTTATGCTCCACATTTTGCTGAAGAACTTTGGGCATTAATTGGTAATCAAGGATTGATAGTGAATGCGCCTTTTCCGGTATTTGAATCGAAATATGTTATTGAATCTAGTAAAGAATATCCTGTAAGTATCAATGGAAAAGTAAGAGCTAATATCTCTATTGCCTTGGATGCAACAGAGGAACAAGTAAAAGAAATTGTATTGGCTAACCCAACCATACAAAAATGGGTAGAAGACAAACCATTAAAAAAATTGATTTTTGTAAAAGGGAAAATGATTAATATCGTTATATAATTTAATTAATACCATATGAAAAGAGTATTTGTTATTGTAGGAGTATTGATGGGTTTAACTGCTGTTGCCCAAATGCCAGGAAATAATTTGCCCAAATTTATCCGTTGGATAGATAATGATCAAATAGTAGTGAGTACAAAACTCAATAAAGAAACCACTCCAAAAGAGTATGTATATAATACAGTCACTAAACAATTCAGTGCTGCGCCTGCTGCTGTATTGCCTGCTTCTGAAAAGACAGTGGTAGTGAAAAATGCCAATATCTTTTTAAAAGAAAATGGCACAGAAACTCAACTAACTTTTGATGCAGCTGAAGAGAAAAATCCTATTTTATCACCAGATGGTAATTATGTTGGATATACTAAGAGTAATAATTTATACACTGTAAGTATTGCAGATAAGAAAGAAACAGCCATCACTTCAGAAAATACAAAGGGTATTTTAAATGGTTATGCCAGCTGGGTATATTTTGAAGAAATTTTCGGCCGTCCTACTCAATACCGTGCATTTTGGTGGAGCCCAGATAGTAAATATATTTCTTTCATGCGTTTTGATGAGCGTCAAGTACCCATGTTCCCCATTTATAATAGTGAGGGACAACATGGATTTGTAGAAGAGACAAGATATCCCAAAGCAGGAGATCCCAACCCAACAGTAAAAATTGGTTGGACAAGTCCAACAGGTGGTTCAATTACTTGGGCAGATTTTAATGAAAACGAAGATCAATATTTTGGATGGCCTATTTGGAATCCAAACAATAATAGTATGTGGATGTCTTGGATGGATCGTGGTCAAAATAATTTAAAGATTTATGAATTAGATATGTCCACAGGTGCGAAGAAAGAAGTGTACCAAGAGTATCAGAAAACATGGATTGATCTAGAAGACAGAGTGAGCGGTAGAATCAATTTCTTGTCAAACAATCAAGGGTATATTGCTCAATCAGATGCATCAGGATGGAATCAGTTGTATTTATATACTATGGAGGGGAAGTTAATTAATGCTATTACTTCTGGTAAGTATACTGTTACTGGTATAAAATTCATAGATGAAAAAAACAAAACCATTTATTTCACAGCAAGAGGTTTAGAAAATACTGCTAGAATAGATTTATATGCTGTATACTTTAACGGAACAGAATTAAAAAAATTAACAGTAGGTGATTATAATAATAGTCAAATTTACTTATCTCCAGATACTAAGAAGTTTGTTACTGTATATAGTAATGTGAACACCCCAACAACAATGGGTGTGATTAATAAAAAAGATAAAACTAAAACGATTCAAATAATTGGCTCTGCAGTTGATAGTTCTTTTAAAGCATCTGATTATGCAAAGACTGAATTAATCCGCATTAAGAGTGCAGATGGATTATATGAATTACCTGCCTTGGTTACTTGGCCAAAAAACATGGACCCCAATAAGAAATATCCAATGTTAGTAAGTATCTATGGCGGTCCTAATGCAGGTACGGTAATGGATAGTTGGAGTAATCCTGCTTTTAAAGAAAATTTAGCAAAAGATGGTTTGATTCAGGTGGCTTTTGATCATAGAGCAAGTGGTCATTTTGGAAAAGAAGGTGTGAATTATATGTATCGTAATTTAGGTTATTGGGAAATGACAGATTATATGACCATGGCTAAATGGTTTATTGAGAATGGTCACGCAGATCCAAAGAAAATTGCTATCACTGGATTTAGTTATGGTGGATATATGAGTTGTTATGCGTTGACATTTGGTTCTTCTGTATTTACACATGCAATGGCAGGAGGAAGTGTTACTTCATGGGAATTATATGATTCGCATTACACGGAAAGATTCATGGACACTCCAAAAGAAAATCCAGAAGGATATAAATCAGGTTCAGTATTAACTCATGTAAAGAACTTTAAAGGCGTCTTACAATTAGTACATGGTACTATGGACGACAATGTGCATATGCAAAACTCTATTCAATTATTAAGTGCATTACAAGATAATGGTAAGGAAGTAGAATTTATGTTGTACCCTGGTGGAAGACATGGATGGGGTGGTGCAAAAGGGAAGCATTTTGTTGATTTGAAAACAAAATTCATTTACACACATTTATTAGAGAAGCCAATTCCAACAACAAAATAATTGAACCAATCAATACATTATGTCGAATCCTATTTTAGATGCTGATCTACTTAACTTAAATCCTCAAGACAGAGAATTTGAGAATAGTATTCGTCCAACTGCTATTGATGCTTTTTCAGGGCAGCCTCAACTCATTGAAAATATCAGCATTTTTATTAAGGCTGCCAAAATGAGAGGTGAACCATTGGATCATATTTTGTTTCATGGTCCTCCGGGTTTAGGTAAGACTACTTTGAGTAGGATTGTTGCCAACGAAATGGGCGTACAAATAAAAGAAACTTCTGGTCCAGTGATCGATAAACCAAGCGATTTAGCAGGGTTATTAACTAGCCTAGAGCCCAACGATGTTTTGTTTATCGATGAGATTCATAGATTAAGTACTGTGGTAGAGGAATATTTGTATGCAGCCATGGAAGACTTTAAGATCGATATCATGATTGATAGTGGTCCAAATGCAAGAAGTATACAAATCAATTTAAATCCTTTCACGTTGGTTGGTGCTACCACTAGGAGTGGATTATTGACTGCACCATTGTTATCTAGATTTGGTATAAAATCAAGATTGGAATATTATCCGGCAACTGTATTGCAAAAAATCATTGAAAGAAGTGCGCAAATTTTGAATGTCAAAATTGATACGCATGCTGCTGGAGAGATTGCAAGAAGAAGCCGAGGCACACCAAGAATTGCGAATGGTTTATTAAGAAGAGTGAGAGATTTTGCCCAGGTATTAAACGATGGACAAGTGGATTTAGGTATTACACAGCATGCGTTAAAAGCATTGAATGTAGATGAACACGGATTAGATGAAATGGATAATAGAATTCTTTTGGCTATTATAGAGAAATTTAAAGGTGGCCCAGTAGGTATTACCACAATTGCAACTGCAGTAGGGGAAGAGTCAGGTACTATTGAAGAAGTCTATGAGCCTTTTTTAATTCAGGAAGGCTTTTTACAAAGAACGCCTCGTGGACGTGAAGTCACCCACAAGGCGTATGAACATTTAGGAAAGCAGAGATCACAAGGAAATAGTCCAGAATTATTTTAGTTCACCACTAATCTAAAACCGTTTCCATGAATATTGACAATCTCAATTTTCTCGTCTTCTTTTAAGTATTTTCTTAGTTTGGCAATGTATACATCCATGCTTCTGCCGTTGAAATAAGTATCACTGCCCCAAATTTTCTTTAAAGCTTTTTCTCTTGTTAGTAAATCATTTTTATGTTCTGCTAACATTTTCAATAATTCATTTTCTTTTGGAGATAGCACCTGAACTTTTCCATTTAATACCAATTCTCTCAATTTTGGATTAAAATGATAATTACCTAATTCAAATTCTTGATTATCTACCACCTTATTGTCTTCTTCGTTTCTTTTAATGATGGCTTTTATTTTCATTAAAAGTACTTCACTATCAAAAGGTTTAGTGATGTAATCATCAGCACCTAATTTGTATCCAGTAATGATATCTTCTTTTAAAGTCTTAGCACTTAAAAAGAATAAAGGAATATCAGGATCAGTATCACGTATAGCTTCAGCAAGGGTAAATCCATCCATATGAGGCATCATCACATCTAATAAACATAGATCAAATTTTTCTCTTTGAAAAGCTGCCAATCCTAAACGACCGTCTCTTTCCAAAGTCACTTCGTACTCATCTAATTCTAAATAATTTTTTAATACCAATCCTAGATTACTATCATCTTCACAAAGAAGAATTTTATATTTTTTCTTGTCTTCCATATTGATTGCTTTATGTAAAGAAACAATTTTTTGTTTTGGTTATAGAAATAGGATTTCCAATCTTTTGTTAAAATATACCTAATCCTTCGTACTTGTGCAAATATCACAAATATTACAAGAAATAGGGTCTTTTTCTCCAAAATATCGGGCTAAAAATTGACTTCTACAGCCAATGGCAGACCCTTTGATATATTTAGCAAAAGATTGGATTCTTTCAATAAAAGCTGTTTTTCTAGCAGTATAATTATCCAAATCTAATTTCATAAAAAGGGCAGAAGTTCTATTCCAATTAAATTGAACAACAGGTTGGTTTTCTTTTGGTTCATATTGAATTAATCCCAACTCGGCCAAATTAGTGAGTTGTTTTTGTATAAAATAAACATCTCTTTGTAAAATCTCTGCTAATAAACTTTCTTGAATCATTTGTGGGCTATCTAAAATACCCCCATAGGTTCTAAGAAGTGTTTGTAAAACGGTTCCACCAATTATATTATTGCTTTCAAATTCTTCAATAGTATCTCTATCTACAATCACTTGTACCATAGAGGGTTTAAAAGAAGCTTCAGAGAATTTTACATGACCTTCTTGTGCAATCCATTGCAAAGCATTTCTTGCAATGGTTTTATCAAGTTCAAATACAATACAAAATTGTTCAAAATCAAAAGGGAATTGGTCTTGTTCTCCCATGCCAATAGGTAATTGAACAAAATCTGCCAGATGCTGATAAACCTTCTTGATGGTTTCAATAGGAGGGATTTTTTTTGACTGCAATGCTTCCCAATAATCCCAATCGGATTGTTGGTAGATCATTATTGCTTTGGCTTTTATACCATCTCTGCCTGCTCTTCCAGCTTCTTGGTAATATTGTTCCATACTGCCTGGAATATCATAGTGAATGACTGCTCTAACATCTGGTTTATTAATGCCCATTCCAAATGCACTGGTACAAACTACTATTTGTGTCTCATTATTCATCCAGGATGATTGTACTTTTTGACGTACTTGAATGGGTAATCCTGCATGGTATTCTTCTACACTATACTTATAAGATTTTAATAATTGTGTTAATTGTGTGACATTATTTCTAGTGCCACAATATATAATGGTGGAACCTTCTGTTTGGCTTAATATACTTCTAAGCGTATGAATTTTTACCGCTACTTTTTGAACAGTATATTGCAAATTGGGTCTTAAAAAACTATCTGTAATGATGACGGGTTGCTTTAAAGCCAACTGTTTAATCATGTCTTCTTGAACCAAGGGAATAGCTGATGCGGTCATAGCTAAAACTGGAGTAGAAGGGAATAAGTTTTTAACTATATCTAATTTTCTATAAGTAGGCCTAAAATCATAGCCCCATTGAGAAATACAATGTGCTTCATCTATAGCAATTAATTGTATAGGGATGTTTTGTAAAAAATCTTGGAAGTTTTTTTGTGATAATTTTTCGGGAGAGCAGTAAATAAATTGATATACTCCGTTTTTTATTTCTTTGAATACTTTTTGTTGGGAATAAAAATCCATCTCACCACCTAAATGTATTGCACTAATATTTCTACTTTTTAAATCACGTACTTGGTCTTGCATTAAAGCGATCAATGGGCTTACCACAATGCCAATACCTTTATTGCATAACACAGGTATTTGATAACAAAGGGACTTTCCTGCACCAGTAGGCAATAAGGTTAATACATCTTTTCCAGACAAGACCGATTCAATTATTGAAAGTTGTTTTGGTCTAAACTGCTCATACCCCCAGTATTTTTTTAAGATTTCATGAGGCGAAAAATATGTTGAACTTTTTTGCAATGACTACACTAGTTTTTTCTTGAACAATCTTAGAGAATTAATTGCTAACACTACATCGCTTAAACCCATAATAAGTGCACCATAGGTTGGTCCCCAAGTCCCCAACAAGCCCAATGCTGCAATAGGTATCGCTACTATATTATAAGAGAATGCCCAAGCTAAGTTTTCTTTAATAGTCTCGTAAGTTCTTCTACCTAAACCCAGTGACATGGGAAGGTTTTTTAAACCTTGATTCATTAAAATCACTTGTGCACTTTGAATGGCAATATGTGATGCATTACTTAATGAGATACCAATAGTGGCTTTTGCTAATGCAGGTGCGTCATTAATGCCATCTCCCACCATTGCAGTTGGGAATGCTTTTGTAAGTGCTTCCAGTTTATTTAATTTATCTGCAGGACTTTGTTCACTAATAATTTCTTGAATACCTAATGCATTACCCACTAATTCACATTTGGATTTTCTATCACCACTCAATAATATAGTATGAATACCTTGTTGATGCAATATTTCTATAACTTCTTTGGCTTCTGGTCTTATCTCATCTGTTACATCGATCCATCCAATAAATTGACCATTTTTTTGTATGTAAATATTATGTCCATCTTCAATGCTTTGGTCATTTAGTGTTTTGAAAGAGCCTGCCCAATATTCATTAGCTTCTTTATCTGTTGCTTTCACACCTAAACCTTTTACTTCTTCAATGGCGCTCCACTTTGTTTCAGTTTTGCTTTTCCATTCTGTGCTAATGCATTTTGCAATAGGATGGTTGGAATATTTTTCTAGTGAAAAAGCTAATTCTTTAAAAGCGGCTTCATTAATGGCTTCTGTAAAATGTATTTTGTCTATAACAAAATGCCCAGTAGTTAAAGTACCTGTTTTATCAAACACAACTTGCTTTATGTCTTTAAAAGTTTCTAAGCTTTTGGCATTCTTAAATATCACTCCATTACGTGCTCCACGACCTAATCCAACAGCAATCGCTGCAGGGGTAGCTAATCCCATAGCACAAGGGCAGGAGATAACCAATACTGCAATGGCTCTTAACATACTTTCACCAAAACCAATTGAAGTAAAAAAATAATTCCCTAATAAAGTAACTAATGAAATGCCTAAAACCAATGGAACAAAAATGGCACTTATTTTATCTGCTAAAATTTGCACTGGTGGTTTTTCTCCTTGTGCATTTTTCACCATTTTTAAAATATTGGCCAATACAGTATCATCACCTACAGCAGTAACATAGGCTTTAATGGTGCCATTTTCAATAGTACTGCCTCCTAATAGTATCTCATTCATTTTTCTATGGACAGGTACACTTTCACCGGTAACAATTGCCTCATTGACACTAGCCTCGCCCCAAAGTATTTTACAATCCATTGGAACTGTTTCTCCAGCATTGATTAAAATAATATCACCTACTTTAAGCGTATTACTTTCTACATTGAAAATAACTTCTTTATGATTTTCGTCAAAGACAATCATATTGGCCATTACTTTTTGTGCTTTCACTAAATCTTTCAATGCTCTTTGGGTAGATTCTATAGAAGCATCTTCTAAATAATTGCCAAAAAATACTAAAGTTAAAATGGTCGCTGCAGTTTCATAATAGGCAAATGCAGCACCTTGTCCAATAAGTGTTCCATATAAACTATAACCAAATGCAGCGGTCGCACCAATTGCAACCAATACATTCATATTTGGTATTCCTTTGAAAATACTATTCCAAGCACTCTTCCCAAAATAACTCATCCCAACAATATATACTGGTGTGGTGATGGCTAATTGAACAAAGGGGTTCATTAAAAAATGTATATGTACCCCTGGTAACATATGCAGCATTAATGGTAAAGTAAATACCAAACAGAATAATGCTCTTTCTTTATTATTATCCAAAAAACGCTTCGAAATTTTTTCTTCAGAACCTCTTACCTTGTATCCTAAACTATTAATCCCTTTAATCAATTTTTCTTTATTGACTTCAAAAGGCAATTCAAAATTTACTTCCCCTTCCATGAAATTCACTTTAGGAGAGACAACGCCTTCTGATTCTAGGTATTTATGAATTGATAAAGCACAATTGGTGCAGCTCATTCCGTCCACTTTTAATTGTACATTTTCCATAATCAACTATTTATACTACAAAGGTACAACTCCTATATTGTATCTTTGCTTTATGGAAAAAATGTATCCAATTGAGCAATTACCATTGATTGCCAAAGAGCTGATAGATACTTATGGAAGCTATCCCGTATGGGTTTTTCACGCCCCTATGGGTGCAGGGAAGACCACATTAATTTCGACTATATCCAAAGCTATGGGTGTGAAGGATACCATTTCCAGTCCAACATTCTCCTTAATGAACGAATACCTAGTTGGCACAAAGACCATTGTTCATATGGACTGGTATAGAATTGAGGGAGAAGAAGAAGCCACCAGGTCGGGTTTAGCAGCGGCAATAGACGAAGCAGACTATTGTTTTATAGAATGGCCAGAAAAAGCCCCAGGTATTATTCCAGAAAATGCCTTACATATTACCATTGAAATCATTAATCCCAGTACTAGAAAGATAATAGTTCAATAAGCTCTTGCTTTTTTGTAACTTAGAGTAAAATTGCTACTATGAGTGCTATCAAGCCACAGATCCTAAGTTCATTTTCTTATGAAACACAGGAAGAAGTGTTGGATATCCCTTTTAAATCCAAACCTTTATTAATTGGCCTACCTAAAGAAATTGCATTTCAGGAAAATAGAATTGCTTTAATTCCTGAAGCAGTGAATGTTTTAGTTGCCAATGGTCATGAAGTGATTGTAGAAGCCGGTGCAGGATTAGGTAGCAGGTATTCAGATAAAGATTATGCAGAAGCAGGTGCAAAGGTAGTGTCCGATAAAACCTTGGTGTATCAATGTCCTATTTTAGTCAAAACTGCACCTCCAGTGGAATCTGATTTGCCTTATTTGCAAATGAATCAAACCATTATTTCACCGGTGCATTTATCTGCATTGAAAAAAGAATTGATGGAGCAGTTAATGGCAAAAAAGATTACTGCTTTAGCATTTGAAAATATTAAAGACGAAAATAACAACTATCCTATTTTAAGAAGTATGGGAGAGATTGCAGGTAGTGCGGTAATGTTAATCGCTGGTCAATACTTAAGTAATTTCAATCAGGGTAAGGGTGTTTTATTAGGAGGCATAAGTGGTGTGCCACCCACCAAAGTAGTGATCATTGGGGCAGATATTGTAGGAGAGTTTGCAACAAGAAATGCTTTGGCATTGGGTGCTAGTGTTAAAGTCTTTGATAATGATGTTTCAAGATTACAACGTTTACAAAATAATTTAGGACAAAGAGTTTGGACCAGTGTGTTGGAGCCAAGAATTTTGGCTAAACAAATTAAAACCTGTGAAGTGGCAGTGGGTGCATTAAGGAGTGGTTTTGGAAGAGCACCAATAGTAGTTACAGAAGAGATGGTGGCATCTATGCGACCTGGAAGCATTATCATTGATGTAGCTATTGATAGGGGAGGTTGTTTTGAAACTTCAGAATTAACCAATCATGAACATCCAATTGTAATAAAGCATGATGTTATTCATTATGGTGTACCCAATATTCCTAGTGGTTTTGCTCGTACTGCTAGCCAAGCAATCAGCAATGTGTTAATGCCTTTATTGATTCAAATTGGAGATGTAGGTGGACTAGAAGAAATTATTTGGCAACATGTGCATCTAAGAGAAGGCATTTATTTATACAAAGGCGCATTGACTGATTCATACATCAGTCACAAATTTGATTTGAAATTTACAGATTTAAATTTATTGATTGCAAGTAGCAAAAGCTAACTATTGCTTATAGTCCATCAAATTAATTTGCTTGGTGCAAAAAGCATATTCTTCAGGATCGTTGCTTCCAACAATAATTAATTTATGCATTGCATATTGTGCAATTAATTGCTTGTACAAAGTATAACCTTCTTTATCTAAATTGCTGCAAGGTTCGTCTAATAATAAAATAGGACAATCTGAAAATATGGCTAAGCCCAGTTTTAATCTTTGTTTCATCCCGCTACTGAAATAGCGAATTTGTTTATTAGTCGCAGATGATAAGCCAATTAATTTTATGATGTCTTGAATAGAAATGCCTGTTATTAATGATTTGAATTTGGCATGAAATTCAAATTGCTCCAAAGTAGTTAATTCTTCAATTAATTCTAAATAAGGGGCCGCAATGCTAATTTGATTGTAAATACTTTGATTATCGGCATTGGCCCATTCGATTGTGCCTTTGGTTAAAGTAGTAAAGCCTGCAATGATTTGTAAAAGGGTGCTTTTTCCTGATCCGTTATTGCCAATTAATGCATAATGATGACCTTCTTCAAAATCTATATCGAGTGATTGAAAAATCCAATCCTTGTTGAATCTTTTACCAGCACCTATAAGACTAATTTGTTTCATGGATTAATCTTCAACTACTTCGCCTTTACCAAAACGCTTGATGATGCCTCGTCCACTTTCTCTAATAAAAGTAACAATTTCATCTCGCTCATCTGTTGCTGGTAGTTCTTCTTCAATAAATTCTAGAGCTTGTGTCGTGTTCATTCCCTTATTGAAAATAAACCTGTAGATGTCTAAAATATGGTTGATCTTTTCTAAATCAAATCCTCTTCTTTTTAAGCCTACACTATTCACGCCGCCATAACTTAAAGGATTTCTCACTGCTTTAATATAAGGTGGAACATCCTTACTTACCAAGCTTCCTCCAGCGATATATGCATGCTGTCCAATATTTACAAATTGGTGTACAGCACTTACACCTGCAATCCATGCATGGTCGCCTAAGGTTACATGCCCTGCTACTTGAACACTATTACTTAAAATACAATTATTACCAATGATACAATCGTGCGCAATATGACTGTAGGCCATGATCAAACAATTATTACCCACTTTGGTAGTCCATCGATCAGAAGTACCTCTATTAATAGTGACAAATTCTCTTATGGTAGTATTATTGCCAATTTCTACAGTTGTTTTTTCTCCGTTGAATTTTAAATCTTGTGGATCTGCACCTAATACAGCACCAGGGAAAACCCTGCATCCTTTTCCAATTTTAGTACCTTTCATGATGGTGACATTACTGCCAATCCAAGTGCCTTCCCCAATTTCAACATCACCGTGTATAACAGTGAATGGATCAATTTTTACATTATCTGCAATTTTAGCATTGGGGTCAATATAAGTAAAAGGATGTGTCATAGTATTAATTTTAGTCGGCTCTCTTTACTACTTGCGCAACTAAATCTGCTTCAGTAGCTACTTTGCCATTTACATAAACAGTACCGCGCATTTCGCAAATACCTCTTCTAATTGGAGCGGTTAATTCCATCTTCAACAACATTGTATCTCCTGGTTTTACCATTTGTTTGAACTTACAATTATCAATTTTTAAGAAGTAAGTATCGTAATTGCCTTCTGGCATAGCATTAATACAAAGTATTCCACCAGTTTGTGCCAATGCTTCAATTTGTAAAACTCCTGGCATTACAGGATTGCTAGGAAAGTGTCCAGGGAAAAACCATTCATTGAAAGTGACATTCTTTACTCCCACAATTACTTTATCTGTTAATTCGATAATCTTGTCAACAAATAAGAAAGGGTATCTATGTGGTAATAATTTTTCAATCTGTTCTAAATTAAACACTGGTGTAATAGATGGATCATACACTGGCACATCTTTTACGTGTTTATTTTTTTTAATGTACTGTTTGATTTTTTTAGCAAACTCTACATTGCTACTATGGCCCGGACGATTCGCAATAATTCTTGCTTTAATAGGGAAGCCGATCAAGGCTAAGTCACCTACCACATCCAATAGCTTGTGACGTGCAGGTTCATTTGGAAATCTTAATTCTAAATTATTTAAATAGCCTTCGCTCTTCACTTCAATTTTATCTCTTTTAAATACTTTAGCCAATCTTGACATCTCTGTGTCAGTTACTGGTTTATCTACCACAACAATGGCATTGTTTATATCACCACCTTTGATTAAATCATTATCTAATAAAGCTTCAAGCTCGTGTAAAAAACAGAAAGTTCTACAAGGTGCAATTTCAGCTTTAAAATCTTTGATGGTATTTAATGCAGCATGCTGTGTACCTAATACTGGACTATTAAAATCAATCAATGTAGTAATTTGATAATCTAATGCAGGTAATGCTACCATTTCAACACGCTTCGCTTCGTCGTAATGAAAAATATTTTCGTCGATACTATACCAAGCTTTTGCAGCATCTTGTTCAACAACTCCTGTTTTTTCAATTTGCTCTATAAAGGGTGCCGAACTTCCATCCATGATAGGGATTTCTGGTCCGTTCAATTCAATTAAAGCATTGTCCACTCCCATGCCCACTAATGCCGCCAAAATATGTTCAACGGTACTCACTTTAGCATCACCCACTTGAAGTGTTGTACCTCTACTTGTATCCGTTACTAAATCACAATCCGCTTTTATAATAGGTTGATTAGGCAAGTCAACTCTTTGAAATTGGATGCCGAATCCTGGGTTGGCTGGATTCAATTTCATATCTACTAAAACACCAGTATGCAAACCTGTTCCACTGATAGAAATACTATCTTTTAATGTATGTTGCTTATCTGGATTAAAATGCTGGTCCATAAGAAATTGTTTAAATACCCTAAATGGGTGATTCTCAGCAAAAATACGGCCGATTTAGCCTTTTTTAGACAGTTGCTGTACTAATATTTCGAGTTCTTTGACTCTTTTTTCTAATTCTGGGAGGTTTTTTACATAAACCTGGGCCCTTAATGCCGTCGTGTGGTCTGCTGCGGGGTTTCCTGTGAGGGTCTGATTTTTCTCCTTTATGGTTTTAGTGACACCACTTTGTGCAGCTAATTTAGTACCATCTGCAATGCTAATATGGCCTGCAAATCCCACTTGGCCACCCACCATCACGTTTTTGCCAATTTTTGTGCTTCCGCTTATGCCTGTTTGTGCTGCAATTACAGTATTATTTCCCACTTCAGCATTATGAGCTACTTGAATAAGGTTATCTAATTTAACTCCCTTTCTAATAGTGGTTGAACCAATAGTGGCTCTATCAATAGTAGTATTAGATCCAATTTCAACATCATCTTCAATCACAACATTTCCTAACTGTGGTACTTTCTGAAAACTTCCATCCGCTTTCGGAGCAAATCCAAATCCATCACTTCCAATGATACTTCCTGCATGAATTGTCACATTATTGCCAATCACGCAATCATGATAAATCACTACACCAGGATGCAGCACCACATTGTTTCCAATCTTCACTTGCTCTCCAATAAATACATTTGGATAAATTTTTACATTGTCCCCAATGGTTACATTTTCAGAAATACTGGCAAATGCTCCCACAAAATGTTGTGCACCTAATGTAGCCGAAGCAGCAATAAAAGAGGGGGTTTGAATTCCCACCATATTGGCAGCTTTTAATTCTTGGTATTTTGTGAGTAGGGTAGCAAAAGCAGCGTAAGCATCTGGTACTCTAATTAAGGTTGCTGTAATTTTTTCTTTCAATACCAAACTATCGTTAATAATGACAATAGATGCTTGCGTGGTATATAAAAATTCTTCGTATTTAGGATTGGCTAAAAAAGAGATTTCTCCTTGCTTAGCTTCTTCTATTTTTCCAAATTGAGTCACTTCAACAGTTGCGTCTCCTTCTACTTTCCCTTGAATCATCAGGGCAACTTGTTGTGCGTTAAATGCTAGCATGCTTTAATGGTTTTTGGGGGATGAATCATTCAGCCAACAAATGTAAAATTTTTTCACGGGGGCTGAAAGACTTTCGTTGATTAATGCATTCTGTATGGCAGAAATATTGGCAATTTCACCTGATTTTAGCAATATTTTAATAGTTTCTTCCTTAGAATGATACATGGTATTGGAGGTCTCTCCTTTAAAACACAAATAGGACAATTCTTCATCAGTCAGTTTAAACTGCGATTTTACTTTCTCTTTGCTCTCTTTAAATTGATTGTCATCAATTGGGGTAGATTGCATAAAACATTTAAAGATTTGTCTATTTAAAAAACCACTACATAATAATGAAAGAACTGGATCTGGGTGTTTTTGCCATTGTTTAATAGCAAATAAAATATCTGTATCATCTAGACTACAAAAAGCATTTAAATCAATGGATGCTAATTGGCCATCAAATTTCCCTAAGAAATAATCAAGCACAGTTCCATTACTAACTTCTTTGTTATCATGTTGAAATAAATATTGAGCTCTTTCAATTATTTTCACCAACATATTTTCGCTAGCTACCACAGTTTTATGTCTGTATACTTGCCAATACATTAATCTTCTCGATACTAAAAATTTCTCGACACTATTCAACCCTTTTTCTTCCACTACTAATTCATTGTTATGAACAGTCAACATTTTAATGATACGTTCATAACCCACCACACCTTCACTTACTCCAGTGAAAAAACTATCTCTAGACAAGTAGTCTAATCTGTCAACATCCAATTGTCCGCTGATTAATTGGTGTAAGAATTTTTTAGGGTATTGATTCTTAAAAATTTGAATGGCTAAATCTAACTTACCTTTTAATATTGGGTTATCTGAAGCATTTAATGATTGCATAATCAATAAAGAAACTGCTTCGTGATGCACGCCTTTTAGTAATACTTTTTCTAGTGCATGTGAATAAGGCCCGTGACCAATATCGTGTAAAAGAATGGCCGCTTTTGCTGCTTGAGCTTCCTCTTGTGTAATCTCCACTCCCTTATCCCTTAGTTCTGCAATGGCGATCGTCATTAATTGATAAGCACCTAAAGAGTGGTGTAATCTTGTATGCACAGCTCCTGGGTATACCAATTGGGCCATGGCCATTTGTTGAATTCTACGCAGCCTCTGATAATAAGGATGTTTGATGATTTCAAAAACCAATGGATCATTGATGGTGATAAAACCATGAACCGGGTCATTTATAATTTTTCTTAGTGTAGATGCCATAAAGTTATACTGATTCAAAGGTACGAAATGTGAATAACTCCTGGTGCTTATTTCAAGTCCCGATTTCACAAAAAACTATATTTGTATTGTTACTTACTACCCTATAAATCAATCCATAATATGAAATTGACTCAATCCACCTTGGATAAATTGGAAGATATTTTAAGTGAATCAGAATTTGTAGTTAGATACGAAAGAGGAAACTTTCAAAGCGGTTGGTGTTTGTTAGAAGCAAAGAAAATTGTAGTACTCAATAAATTCTTAAACTTGGAAGCTAGAATAAATACATTATTAGAATTAATACCACAATTGGATATTGATTTTGATAAGTTAACCCAGTCTTCTCAAAAGTTATATGAAGAAGTGCAAAAACTTTCTTTGACAGAGGCTAGCGTTTAAATTATTACACTTTGTTTGATATTACTATCTTAGGATCTGGCACCAGTACTGGGGTGCCGCTTATTGGTTGCGATTGTCCAGTTTGCACATCCAATAATCCAAAAGATAAGCGTCTTAGAACCAGTATTAAAATTAGTTCTGCTACTACCACTGTGGTAATTGATACGACTCCAGATTTTAGGTATCAAATGCTTCGTACTCATACCACTCAATTGAATGCAGTGGTTTTTACACATCCACATAGAGATCATTATGCAGGATTGGATGATATACGACCTTTCAATTTTTTTTCAAATCAGCCCATGCATATTTATGCAAATGAATTAACGCAAGTGGCCATCAAAAGAGATTTTTATTATGCATTTGAAGAAAAAAAAGATGTCGGTTTGCCTGAAATGATTTTGCATACAATTGGGAAGGAGACTTTTACTATTGGAGATATACCTTTTATACCCATTCAAGTAATGCATAGAGAAATGCCTGTATTGGGTTTCAGAATTGGCGATTTTACCTATATCACTGATGCCAATTTTATTACACCAGAAGAACAAGAAAAAATTAAAGGATCAAAAGTGTTAATATTAAATGCGTTAAGGCCAGAGCCGCATCCTACCCATTTTACTTTACAAGAGGCATTAGATATGGTGGCAAAATTAGCAGTACCGCAAGTGTATTTTACGCATTTTAGTCATCAAATTGGCTTACATGATCAAAGATCTTTAACATTGCCCAATGGGGTTGCATTAGCTTATGATGGCTTACAATTTTCTATTTAGGCATCATTTTTTTCAAGTACTATTACGCATTTTCGATGAAGGATAAATGCTTATTTATGTTC